>NZ_JBETXJ010000002.1:1200000-1500000 GCF_040427915.1 Gardnerella vaginalis
TGACCCAGAAAAATGTAGGCGCGCAGCTCAAGATTTAAGTAGAACTGCTAATGAATTTTTGGCAGCAAGTTGGCATGTAGCTGCATCTGGTAGAGGAGCAGGTGCTCCAATCACATTCGATCAGGCGAGTTTTCTTGATTTTGATGAAACTTTAGCAAGCTTAGAAAATAAGAATCATCAGGTAATAAATTTAACGAGTTTCGGATCTGATAAGTCGCCAGCAACCGTCGATTTTAAAGAATCTGGCGAAAATAAAATTGTAAAAAATAGCCGTCTAGAATTGAGCATTAAATCTCCTCAAGAATTTAGAGGAGACAATGAAAAGATTTCTAGTGGAATATCTGGTCTTATAGAAAACGGATTTAAAGTTTACATAATTGCATCCGCATATGGAACCTTATCAAGACTAAGTCGCGCAATACAATCAACTGGAATTTTTGATTTTATACCGATTCAATCGCAAATAGTGGACGGTTTCATAGATGAACAAAGTAAAATCGCTATTCTTACAGAAAGAGATTTGACTGGAAAAACATCTTCTGCAAGCGCGCTTAAAACCCCTAGGAGAAGACGAAAATCAATAGACCTTCTAGATCTTAAACCAGGCGATTTTGTTGTTCATGATCAGCATGGAATCGGCAAATTTATAGGCATGAGGCAGCGAAATATAAAAACTTCAAGTGGAGAAGCTACTCGTGAATACTTGGAAATTGAATACGCGCCAAGTAAACGTAATGCGCCTGCCGACAAGCTTTTTATTCCAACAGATCAACTCGACTTGGTTAGCAAATATATTGGGGCTGAAATTCCAAATTTAAACAAACTTGGAGGATCAGATTGGGCTGCTACAAAGGCAAAAGCTAAAAAGCATGTTCAAGAAGTTGCAGAAGATTTAATCAAATTATATTCAGCCAGAGCATCTACTAAAGGTTTTGCCTTCAGCTCTGACACTCCGTGGCAAAAAGAGCTGGAAGATGCGTTTCCGTATCAAGAAACGCCAGATCAGCTTACTACTATTGACGAAGTTAAACAAGATATGCAGAAGCCAATTCCAATGGATAGGTTGATTTGCGGAGATGTTGGGTTTGGTAAAACGGAGATTGCTGTTCGAGCTGCATTTAAAGCTGTTCAAGACGGTAAACAAGTAGTTGTTCTGGCGCCAACCACTCTTTTGGTTCAGCAGCATTACGAGACTTTCACTAACCGTTTTTCTGGCTTTCCTGTAACAGTTGCTGCAATGAGCAGATTCCAGAGTGCAAAAGAAATAGACGCTACAATGCAAGGAATAGAATCTGGACAAGTAGATGTTGTTGTTGGAACTCATAAACTTTTAAACCCAAATATAAAATTTAAAGATTTAGGATTAGTGATTATAGACGAAGAACAACGTTTTGGTGTTGAGCACAAGGAGACTTTGAAAGCTTTGCGCACAAACGTAGATGTGCTTAGCCTTTCTGCAACGCCTATTCCTCGAACGCTTGAAATGGCTGTTACGGGTATTCGTGAAATGTCTACGCTTGCTACGCCTCCAGAAGATCGTTTACCAGTCTTGACTTATGTTGGAGCATATGAAGATGCACAAGTTGCAGCCTGTGTTAAACGTGAATTATTGCGTGGAGGACAGGTATTTTACGTGCATAATCGAGTAGAAGATATTAGTAAAATTGCCTCTAATATTCAAAAACTTGTGCCAGATGCTCGAGTGGCGATTGCGCACGGAAAAATGGGTGAGAAGCAACTTGACACTATTATTCGTGATTTTTGGCATAGGGATATTGACGTTCTTGTTTGCACTACGATTATTGAAACAGGATTAGATATTTCTAATGCAAATACGCTTATTGTAGATCACGCTGACAGATTCGGCTTAAGCCAGCTTCATCAATTACGAGGACGAGTTGGCAGAGGTCGTGAGCGCGCATACGCGTACTTTTTGTACGATCCTACTAAACCTATGACTCAGCAGGCTCACGACAGGCTTGCAACAATCGCTCAATATACTGCTCTTGGCTCTGGTTTTGATGTTGCTATGAAGGATTTGGAATTGCGCGGAACTGGCAATTTGCTTGGCGATGCTCAGAGTGGACATATTGAAGGAGTCGGATTCGATTTATATGTTCGGATGGTATCTGAAGCTGTTGAAAAATATAAGGAACCAGATCATAAAGAGTCCATATCTGTTTCTATTGATTTGCCAATAGAAGCCTCAATTCCAGTATCTTATATTGATTCAGATAAATTACGTTTGGAAGCTTATAGGAAGCTTGCTGAAGCTCAGAATGATGAAGACTTAAAAGAGATTTTCAATGAGTTAAGCGATAGATATGGGAATCCTCCTAAATCCTTACAAACATTATTTGATGTTGCAAGATTGCGTTTTAAAGCTAAACAAATGGGTGTTAATCAAATAAGCATGCAAGGTAAAACTGTGCGCGTTATTGGCGTAGATCCAGCTCAATCTGTTTGGATGCGTTTGAGTAGGATCTACAAGGGAGCACAGTTTAAGCCTGTAACCCACACAATGATTTTTCCATCTCCTTTTGCGTCTGTTCTAGGAGATTCGTCGTCTATGAGTGAAAAAGAGATAGTCGAATGGACTAAACAACTTTTAGAAGACATTGATTGGTAAAAATTAATCGGTGAGTTTTAAATAGTAGACATGTCACTTTAAGGCAAGTCTTAAATCATCTTCAATAGAAACATGATTTGTAGGTCTTCCTTGCGAATCAACACTGCTTCTATCGATATTCCATTGCCTTGATATTACGCCATTTTGAAGCATTAGAATACGATCTGATAATCTTACGGCTTCCGCAATATCGTGAGTAACCATGATTGTGCTCCAGCCGTTTTGTGTTCTTAGCTTAGCTAGAAGATCTTGCATGTCTAGTCTTGTTAAAGCATCTAATGCGCCGAAAGGTTCGTCTAAAAGCAATAGCTCTGGGTTTCTTACTAATGCTCTAGCTAAAGAGACGCGTTGAGCTTGACCGCCAGAAAGTTGAGAAGGCCATTTATCGGCGTATTCTTCTAATTGCATTTTGCTAAGAGCATTATTTGCAAGTTTTTTAAGATTGTTTTTACTGTCCGAAAGACCAAAAACAACATTTTCACCAATTTTTAGCCATGGGATTAATCTTGCATCTTGGAATCCTATAGCCTGCATATCTGTAACGTTTATACTGCCGCTTGTAGGTTTTAGTAAACCAGATATTACTTTAAGAAGAGTTGTTTTTCCGCAACCTGATCTGCCAATAAGAGAGACAAACTCGCCTTGCTTAATGTTTAAATTAATATCTTTCAAAACCTTATAAGTGTCGTCAAACGCTACTTCGATATGTGTTAAAGAAACACAGTAGGAATTGTTGCCATTATCAGCATTATTTCCATTGTTTTGAATGTTCATATTAACTCCTACTGTGTTTTGATTTTGAAAATTATTTATCGTATTTTAAAGGTTTAGGTTATTTGCTGCAATCCATTACGGAATCATCCAAGTTTGTTGGAGCTTGCTTAATTAAACCATATTTTACGTATTCTTTTGCCTGAACCTTCATCATTTCTAAGCCTTTCTTATCGATTGGCTTAATTGTTGGATTATCGAATTTTTCAATCTGCTTAATGATTGTATCGCTTGCTCCAAGTTGCTTATAAGCATTCCCGATAACATTCTTTTCTTTATGCGACTTATTAGCTTCGCGAACAAGAGCGTTATACATTTTTTTAACGAGTTCAGGATGTTTCTTAGCAAATTTTCTAGAAACAATGTGAATGGTAACATTCATGTTGCCATACTTTTTAGCGTTAACAAGTAATTTTGACCCAGGGGTTGTCATCGCTGCAGCAAGATTCTGATCGAATGAGGAAATTGCATCAATCTGTCCAGATGTAAATGCTGCTTGGAAGTTCTTAGGGCTCATCTCTACTTTATGCACTTTAGAAACGTCTAAGCCGCTTTTATCGAATGCGCGGTGAAGCATGTAATCGCCAGTGTCACCGTTGTGAATGATAGCAACTTTCTTTCCATATAAGTCTTTTAGTGTTTTTACGCCGCTTTTTGCGGATGCAACGATTCCTTGAGAATCACCATTGTAATATTCGAGCGCAAATGCAACCCAAGGTTGACCTTCTGCAATCAAATCAATAAATCGTCCAGTTCCAGTAGTTGTTGCATCAGCGCTTCCGCTCATAACTGCGGTAAGACCATCAACTGGAGTATATGGTCCAGTATAGGTGACTTTTGCTTTTCCAAATTCTTCTTGAAGGAATTTTTCATTTTTTAACGTTGTCAAATAGTTTGCTGTAGAAAGATAAGCAACCCTCATTATTCCCGTATCTTTGCTAGAAGATTGGGAGTTATTTGCAGGTTTTTGAGCTCCGCCGCAAGATGCGAGAGCGATAGTTGCGCAAAAAGCGCATATTGCCGCAATAGAGCGTTTGCTAGCAATTTGTATTTTGAAATTAGCCATGATTTGGCTCCTTTATCTTTATTTTGTGTTTTTCTTATTTGGTTTATTTGGTTGTTGGTTAAATTTTGTTGATTAAATTTTTATAAAAATTGACTTATTTTTAAAAGTATCGTTAAAAGTATCTTTAAAATTCACAGAGGATTTTATAAATTCTTTATTTACGTGAATTCCTAAAATCAACTCTTTGTTAAGATTCTCTATTTACTCTGCGTTCTGGCATAAGCCAATATTCGAATATGTTTGCAGTAACTTCTGATCCAAGTCCTGCAATCGCATATAAAATAATGCATGCCATCATTTGATCTGGTCTAAAGAATTGTTGAGCTCTAGAAAGAATATATCCAATTCCTATTGAAGAATTAACTGTTTCACAAGTAACTAACGCAACCCATGCTACGGAAATTGAAAATCGCAATCCTGTCATAAAGTTAGCTAATGTTCCTCGCATAAAAATTGTTGTAAAAACAGTAGATTTTTTAACGTTATAAGCTTTTGCAAGTTCTATTAGTTTAGGGTCAATGTTCCTTACTCCATCTCGAATATTTACATACATTGGTCCAAAAACACCAAGTGCTATAAGCATTATTTTCATCATTTCGTCCACACCGAGAAAAATGATCAATAAAGGTGCTAATGCTGGGAATGGTATGGATCTAAGCATGTGACTTGGTTTATTTATTACTGATTCTCCTATTTTGCTTCCGCCAGAAATTATTCCAGATGGCAAAGCAAAAGCAATTCCTAAAAGAAGACCAGCTACAACTCTAAATATGCTTATTGCAAGAGACGGTAGTAATATTCCTTCGTTGTTTAAGTCAACAAATGCTTTTATTACCTCGCTTGGAGATGGCAAAGCGCGATTTTCGACGGGAGTTAAGGTTATTAAAAACCATAAAAAAAGAATCGCTATAGTAGAAAGCCAAGCTTTTAAGGAAGCAAAAGCTTTACGATGCAGTTTTGCAATCGCGCTAAAAAGGTTATTCATAACGACATTCCCTTCGATAGTTTTAGCTATATCAGGTTCGACGGGTATGATCTCAGCAATTACAATTAAATAACTGCACCCCGTGTCAGTTTGTTATTATCGTATAAAGGCATGGACAAATCGCGAAACGCTTAGATCATATAGTCTTATATGCTTGACGACTTACATTATGAAATAACGTCCATAAAACGCATTAATCTTGAATATGTTACACAACCAACAAAATGAATAAGGAGTAGTTGTGGCAGCTATTGAAAGCGTATATGCACGCGAAATTTTGGATTCTCGTGGAAATCCTACCGTTCAGGTTTATTTGGAGACCGAAGATGGTGCTCAGGGCATTGGCTTAGTGCCTTCTGGTGCTTCGACTGGTGAGGCTGAGGCTTGGGAGCGTCGTGATGGCGACAAGTCCCGTTATCAGGGCAAGGGTACTTTGGAAGCAGTTAAGGCTGTTAATGAAGTAATTGCTCCAAAGGTTATTGGCATGGATGCCTCTGACCAGCGTGCTCTTGATGAAACTATGATTGAGCTTGATGGCACTCCAAACAAGGGCAAGCTTGGCGCAAACGCTATTCTTGGCGTTTCTCTTGCTGCTCTTTATGCAGCTGCTGAATCTGCAGAGCTTCCATTGTATCGTTACATCGGCGGAACTAACGGACATATTCTTCCAGTTCCAAACATGAACATTATGAACGGTGGTGCTCACGCTGATTTTGCAACTGATATTCAGGAATACATGATTTCTCCATACGGTTTCGCAACTTACAGCGATGCTTTGCGCGCTGGTGTTGAGGTTTATCACACCTTGAAGAACGTTTTGAAGAAGGAAGGCTTGGCTACTGGTCTTGGTGACGAAGGTGGCTTCGCTCCAAAGATGAAGTCTAACGAGGATTCCTTGAAGTACATCATGGATGCAATCGAAGCTGCAGGTTACGAGCCAGGCAAGCAGATTGGTATTTCTCTTGACGTTGCTTCTTCTGAGTTCTACAACAAGGAAACTGGTAAGTATCGTTTCGACGGCGAAGAGCGTGATTCTGCTTATATGCTCGATTACTACGAGAAGCTTATCAACGAGTATCCAATCGTTTCCATCGAAGATCCATTCCAGGAAGAAGGATGGGATGATTGGGCAGCAATCACCAAGCGTCTTGGTGATCGTTTGCAGTTCGTTGGCGATGACTTGCTCGTCACCAATCCAAAGCGTTTGGCTAAGGGTATTGAACTTGGAGCAGCTAATTCCTTGCTCGTAAAGTTGAACCAGATTGGTTCCGTTACCGAAACCCTCGACGCTATTGAGCTTGCAACCAAGAATGGCTTTACTTCTATGGTTTCTCACCGCTCTGGTGAAACCCCAGATACCACCATTTCTGATCTTGCTGTTGCTAAGAACACTGGTCAGATTAAGACTGGTGCTCCTGCTCGTGGTGAGCGTATCGCTAAGTACAACCGCTTGCTTGAGATTGAAGAAGAGCTTGGCTCTACCGCTCAGTATGCTGGTTACAGCGCATTCAAGGCTTGCAAGAAGTATATGAAGTAATATACTAGGGCTTTTATAAGTTCTTCATAAGGCTTGTTTAAGCTTTTTAAGCTTTGAGCTGAAGTTTATTTTCGGTCAGTCGCAATAAAATGCGGCTGGCCGTTTTTGTATATTTTCAATGATTTCTTAAAATTTTAAAAAAATTTTTCTAAAATTACTTTCATTATCTCCAAAATAGTGCTATTTTTGTGAAAAACTAAAAACAGAAGGAGATGTTTCATATGAGAAAAGTCGCTGTTATAGGCATGGGTAATGTTGGTGCTGCAGTAGCCCATCAGCTCATTATTGGTGGTCACGTTGACGATTTGTATCTTTATGATTCAAATGAAGCAAAAGTTAAGGCTGATGCTCTTGATTTTGAAGATTCAATGGATAATGTACCTTTTAACGTTAATATCACAGTAAACGACTATGAAGCATTAAAAGACGTAGAAGTAATCGTAAGCGCCTTGGGCCATATAAAACTTTTGGATGTTCCTCATCCAGATCGTTTTGCGGAGCTTAAGTATAACCGTAACGAGGTCGCAGAAGTTGGTGCAAAAATTAAAGCTTCTGGATTCCATGGCGTTTTGATCGATATCACTAATCCTTGTGATGCTATTTGCCAGCTCTACAAGGAAGCTACTGGACTCCCATACGAAAGAGTTATTGGTACTGGCACTCTTCTTGATTCTGCTCGTTTGCATCGTGCTGTAGGAAAGTTCTTCGGAGTTCATCCTAAGGCAGTTAAAGGTTATAGTTTAGGCGAGCACGGCGATTCACAGTTCGTTGCATGGTCTACGGTAAAAGTGTTAGAGCAGCCAATTACTGATCTTGCTGAGGAAAAGAACATTGACTTGGATGCTGTTGATGATGAAACTCGCGAAGGCGGTTTCACTGTGTTCTATGGAAAGAAATATACCAACTACGGTATTGCTGCAGCAGCTGTTCGTTTAGTGAATGCTGTAATGACGGATTCTAGAGAACAGATGCCTGTATCCAATTATCGTGAAGAATATCATTCTTATCTTTCTTATCCAGCGATTGTTGGTCGAGATGGCATTGTTGAGCAGTGCAAGCTCGATTTGACTGAAGAAGAGTTGCAAAAGTTGCAGCATTCTGCAGATACGATTTTAAGCAAAGCTCAAATGGAATAGTTGGAAATCTAAGTTTTAAAAGAATTTTAAGTATGATTTTGTGACCAGCTCCTATATGGATAGCTGGTCACAATTTTTGTATTTTAGCGTGTATGTTATTCATATTGTGTAATAATGATTTTTTAGGCTAAAAGTAAATATAAGGTGTATTTACACGTCGAATATTTAAAGTAACTTAGAAGTATGGTTTTGAGAAATCGCCGCACGGCAACAAGTACAGTTGATGAATCAAATCAGCCAAAGAAAAAAAGGCTGTTTTCTGGTTCGTTCGTATTTGTTTTTATGATAGTAGTGGCGTTTCTTTGTTCTATAGAATTTGTTTCAACAATTCGAAATTATGCGTTAAGCTTGGCTGAATTACACGCTTTGCAAAGAGATGAGTCTGCTCTAAAAGACAAAAAACAGGAGTTGGATAATAATATTGATCGTTGGAAAGATAAAGCGTATGTTACCGCACAGGCTAGGGATAGGCTAGGATTCATATTCCCTGGAGAACAAGCTGTTAGAGTTGAACACCCAGAAGCTGTTACAGGAGTTGTACCAGAATCATTTAATAAAGATGAATCACAGTATGAAGAAAGAAAAGCTCTTCCTTGGTATAGTGATTTGTTCTATTCTCTTCATAAAGCAGATAAGCCAGATGATATGAGTATGAAATATCAAGACGATGACGTTAACGATTCTAATAAGGATAAGACTTCTAAGCATAATAAAATGGATAAAAGTCGCCAGCAAAATAAACATCGGGAAAATAAAGCGCCAAAATCTACAGATAAGAAACAGAGTAATACAAGTAGACAGTAGTAAGAAAATATTAAAGTACTTTATTTTAAAATCATGCAAATGCATAGGGGAGTTAAAAACATGGATTTGAATATACAATCCTTAGTAGATAGTTTGTTGGAAAACTCTGCAAGTGATGCAGATAGGGATATTGTTAAACGTCAATTGGGAAGATTCCCTAGGGGCATGGTTGCAGTTGGAGCTAGATGCGCTTGCGGACGTCCTCTTGCTGTTATTACAAGACCATGCTTAGAAGATGGAACTCCTTTTCCAACTACATGCTACTTAACAAGTCCAGAAGCTGTTAAAGCAGCTTCGCATCTTGAAGCACAAGGTTTTATGAAGGAATGCAACAATTTATTGAATAATGACAATGATGTTGCTAAAAAATATGAGCAGGCACATAAATACTATTTAGAGTTTCGTCACGAATTAGCTATTCGATTGGAAGATAGTGAAGAGCATATTAAAGATATGAGTGCTGGGGGTATGCCTGTTCGTGTTAAGTGTTTGCATGCCTTGCTTGCGCAAAGTCTTGTAATGGGTAAGGGTGTGAATCCTATTGGCGATATGGTGTTAAGCAAGGTAAAAAATGAATTTGACCCTAATGTTTGTAAATGCACTACTCCTTGGAGTGATGATGCTAATGAAATTGAAACTGAGAAATTATTAAATACAAAATCTTTGAACACCAATACAATCGTTGGAACTAATAAATCGGTTTGCGTAGCTGCAATTGACTGTGGCACGAATTCGATTAGATTAAAAATTGCAAAAGTTAATGCTAATGGTATGCGCGATGTTGTTCCTAGAATGCTTAGAGTTGTAAGACTTGGTCAGGGAATTGACGAAACGCATATGTTTGCTGAAGATGCTTTGCAGAGAGTTAAATCTGCTGCCAAAGAATTTGCAAAAGTACTTAGTGAACACAAAATAGATGCTATTCGTTTTGTAGCAACATCTGCAACTAGGGATGCGTTAAATAGAGACATTTTTGAACAGATGATGTTTGATGAGCTTGGCGTACGCCCTGAAGTTATTAGCGGAACAGAAGAAGCTGCTTTGAGCTTTTTGGGAGCAACAAGTGTGGTTTCTAGGAAAGATTTGCAAGCCCCTTATGTTGTTGTAGATTTAGGTGGTGGGTCTACTGAGGTTGTTCTTGGTGGAGATGGTGTGAATATTGCAGAAGATAAAGTAGATTCCGCGTATTCAATGAATATTGGTTCCGTTAGAATGACTGAGAGACACTTGCATACAGACCCTCCAACAGAAGAAGAAATTTCTTGTGCTATAAAAGATATTGACAAGAATATAGACGAAGCTTTTAAGCATGTTAACGCTGGTAAAGCTCGCACAATTATTGGTGTTTCTGGCACTGTTACAACTATGGCAGCCCTTGCTATTGGATTAAAACATTATGACCATAAGGCTGTTGATGGAGTAAAAATCGCGTTGGATCAGGCGTATACAGTTAATGACAGGTTCTTGCATATGACAAGAGAACGTAGACGTACTTATGCCACTATTCATCCTGGAAGAATTGATGTTGTTGGTGGAGGTGCAGTTGTGTTGAGTCGTGTGCTTGAACGACTTGCAAAAGCGGCGTATGAAGACCATGGTGGTGTTCTAGATACTTTTGTTGCTAGTGAGCATGGTTTACTAGATGGAATCACGTTAGATTTGGGTCGTAGAATTCTCGCCACACGCTGAGTTGTTTTTAATTGTATTATATGGCATAATAATTGTCTGTTGCCTCCGTGGCGGAATTGGCATACGCATCAGACTTAAAATCTGACGCCCTTACGGGCTTGTGGGTTCGAGTCCCACCAGAGGCACAAATATTACGCTGCGAATTTATTTTTTACGTATTTGGTGTTAATTTTTTGTTGCAATTCGTAAAAATTTTGGTTTAATTAATCTCTTTTCTATAAAAATATTTGTTTACAGTCTTGCGTTAATCGAGAATCGTACTAATCTATACCATTAATTGCAATAAAAGCAATAATAAAAATACAAGTAATATCGCAAATTAGGAAAAGAGACATAATGGCTGATTTAGAGGTTGCTCCAGACTTTAAAAATGCCTATGATTCTTACGATCATAGTGATTCTGCTCTGTTGAACAAACTGGCTGGCAATTTTACTGTTTTGCCTAACGATAATCCTGTTTCGGATGCAAAGCGAGCAGAGCTGATTGATAAGCCTGCTTTTGGTCAGATTTTCTCCGACAATATGGTCCATATGTCTTGGACCAAGGGAGAAGGCTGGTCGGATAGACGTGTTGAGCCTTATGGACCATTAAAAATGGATCCAGGTGCTTCTGTGTTGCATTATGCCCAAGAATGCTTTGAAGGTTTGAAGGCTTATAAACGAACTGATGGATCCATCTGGCTTTTCCGTCCAGATATTAATGCGGCACGATTCCAGAATTCTGCTAAGCGTTTGTACTTGCCAGATCTTTCTATAGACGATTTTATTGGATCTGTTGCAGCCTTGGTTAAGCGAGATAAAGAGTGGGTTCCAAGCCGACGCGAATATACTCTTTATATGCGTCCGTTCATGTTTGCTTCCGAGCCGTTCTTGGGTGTGCGAGAAGCTCATGAGGTTGAATATTGTGTTATTGCTTCTCCGTCAGGACCATATTTTAAGGGTGGCCTGAAGCCAGTTAGTATTTGGGTTGAAGATCAGTGGTTCCGCACTGGCCCTGGTGGCACTGGTTTTGCTAAGTGTGGTGGAAATTATGCGGCTTCCTTGCTCGGCGAATACAAGGGTATTGAGCACGGTTGCGAACAGGTTTGCTTCGTTGATGCAGCAACTAAGACCTATTTGGAAGAGCTTGGTGGAATGAACGTGTTTGTTTTGCACAAGGATGGTCATTTGGAAACTCCATCTCTTACTGGTAGCATTCTTCCAGGTGTTACACGTCGTTCTATTATTCAGCTTGCAGAAGAAGCGGGTCACAAGGTTGTTGAAACTATGATTCCACTTCAGGGATTGCTCGACGATATTCGATCTGGTGAGGTCACTGAGGTCTTTGCTTGCGGAACTGCTGCGATTATTACGCCTATTGGGCGCTTTAAGTCAGATAACTTTGATCTTAAAGTTGCTGATGCTGGAGTTGGTGAGTTGACTCAGGCTTTGCGTGATGAATTGCTTGGTATTCAGCTTGGAGATGTTGAAGATACTCACAACTGGATGTGGAAGGTGTGCGACTAGTTAAAAGCTGTTTAAAAGCTGTTTAAAAGTCGTTTTAAAGCCGTTAGAGTTTTAGTATTTGGCGCGTCATTTTTTATGTATTATAAGAGGTGGCGCGCTAATTGTATGCTTAATTGGTTATAGGCTAAGTATTGGGCGGATTTTGTTTTTTAAGTGTTTAACTAACCTTGGAAAGGAAATATTGTGGAAGGGGCTTTAGGAGATAACGTTTTCTTCCTTGTTGTTGAATACATTGCTATGGGTTGCTGCGGAATGGTTGGCGGAATGTGGGCTATTCGCAAGAATTATGATATTTTTGCAATAATCACAACATCATGGCTTACGGCATTGGGTGGAGGAATTGTTAGAGACGTTTTGCTTGGGGCATTGCCGCCAGTTGGCATTGCAGATAGGGGATTTGTTTTTACTGGTCTTGCTTCGGGTGTTATTGTTGCTTTCGCTCATCTAGAGATTGATGAGTGGAAATGGCTTATGCTAACTCTGGACGCTTTAGCATTGGGGCTTTTTGCTGTAAATGGTACCGCTAAAGGCTTGGATTTTCACATGTCTGGAATGGCATCCGTGTTTTTGGGTATGGCTACAGCTCTTGGTGGTGGTTTAATTCGAGATATGGTTTTGAATCAAGTTCCTGTAATTGTGCGAGATAAGCATTGGTATGCGTTTCCTGCTGGCGTTGGATGTGTTTTAACAGTATTTGTTGTAAAAGCTCAACGTGCAGGGTATTTCGATGTTATTACAGAAATGATTTTAGACACGCTCATTGTTGTGCTCGTAGTAACTATGCGATTAATGTCGGTAAAGTTTGATTTAACGCTTTTTGGTGCAATGAACCGCAAATCGCCAATAAAAATAAGCAAATATCGTAGACATAACACATATAATCGTAAAATTTCCGATAAATCTATGAAAAATACAGAAAAAAATAATCAAAATAAATAGAAAATCTAGCCTAATCTGAATAAATATCGATTAGTGTCTAGACTTTGTCTTTGCCTATCTTAATAATGAAACACATCGACCAGAGGTCGCGCTCAACATGAGTAGCAATCATTAGCCAGAAAGAGGCGTTAAGTGATTTGCAAAAGGGGAGAGCGCCGAAGTTTGTAGGCTATTCTTTCTAGCTTACAAGCTGGGACTTGGCTTAATAGGCCAAGGACTGTCGCAGCAATTTTGGCAATTTGCTGCGGAGTGCTATCGACATGCATACTGTTGCCTGTTTGCCTCTGTTTGAATATTGTCAAAAGGAGGAAACAATGAATAACGACAGTTCATCAACTACTGAATCTCAAACCGTGCATCGCGGTTTAAAAACACGCCATATTTCCATGATTGCTTTGGGTGGAAGCATTGGAACAGGCTTATTTGTAGCTAGTGGCGCAACAATCCATATGGCAGGTCCTGGTGGCGCGCTTCTAGCGTATGCTGCAATAGGCATCATGGTTTATTTTCTTATGACATCTCTAGGAGAGATGGCAACATATATGCCAATTAGTGGGTCTTTTGCATCATATTCTGGAAAGTTTATTGATCCTGCTTTAGGATTTGCAATGGGTTGGAATTATTGGTTTAACTGGGCAATCACGGTTGCTGTAGATATAAGCACGGCAGCAATCGTTTTGCAATACTGGCTTCCGAAAGTCCCAATATGGGTATTTTCGCTAACAGTTCTTGTTGTTATTCTTTTGATTAACATTCTTACGGTTAAGTGCTTTGGAGAAACAGAGTACTGGCTTTCGATTATTAAAGTTGTAACCGTTATTATATTCCTTGCTATTGGTTTGCTTACGATTGTTGGAATTTTAGGTGGAAAAGCGCCATTGCTAAGCAACTTTACACATAAGAATGCTCCATTTGCTGGCGGAATCCCAGCTGTTTTAGGTGCGTTTGCTATTGCAGGATTCTCGTTCCAGGGAACAGAGCTTATTGGCATTACAGCAGGTGAATCTGCAACACCAGATAAGAGCATTCCAAAGGCTGTAAAGCAAGTGTTCTGGCGTATTGTTTTGTTCTACATTCTTGCAATCTTTGTAATCGCATGCATTATTCCATACACAAGCCCAAGTTTGCTTGGATCGGAAGCTAGCGATATCTCTATAAGCCCATTCACTCTTGTGTTCCAGCGCGCAGGATTGGCGATTGCAGCAACTATCATGAACGCTGTTGTGCTTACATCTGTTATCTCGGCAGCAAACTCTGGAATGTACGCTTCTACTAGAATGCTTTACGCCCTTGCAAAAGATAATCACGCTCCAAAGATGTTTGGAAACGTAGATAGAAGAGGCGTTCCAATGCAATCTTTGGTTGCAACGTTTGTTGTAGCTCTTTTAACATTCTTGATGAGTATTTTTGGAACTCAAATTTACATGTTCTTAGTTGCTGCAAGTGGTTTGACTGGATTTATTGCATGGGCAGGAATCGCAGCTGCACACTACAGGTTCCGCAAAGCGTATATTGCTCAAGGAAAGTCTTTAGACGATCTTGTTTATAAAGCTAAGTGGTATCCATTTGGTCCTATTGTGGCTCTTGTATTGTGCATTTTGGTTATTGTTGGCCAAGATCTTGAATCATTCCACACGCTTAATTGGCAAGCGATTGGCATAACTTATATGTCTGTGCCGCTGTTCATTGTGCTTTATGTTGGATACAAGATTAAGTATCACACTAAGGTTATTCCGTTAGATCAAGTTGATTTAACAAAGTGATTAGAATATAAAAAATGCGCTCAGTGATTTGCTGAGCGCATTTTTTATATTGAATTAACAGAGTTTAGTGAGTAGTGTTTGCGTCTTGAGCAGGTGGCTGATTAGTAGTAGAAGGATGATCCGTGCCGCCGTTTGCACCGCCATTATTTGTTGGGTTTGGCGTTGGGTTTGGCGTTGGCTGAACTGGTGGGTTTGGAGCAGGAGGTTGGTTGTTGTTTCCTCCTTCTCCGCCATCATTATTTTTATCGTTATTTTTCTTTTCCTCTTCAGCTTTCCTCCTAGCCTGTTCTTCTAGCTGCTTCTGTAGGTTTTCGTAAGCATCCCTAATTCGCTTTCTTCTTTCTAATTCTAAACGTCTCTTTTCTGCATCAGACTTTGCCTTTGCTTTAGCTTTAGCAGCTTGTTCGTCAGCTTGACGCTTTGCTTCTTCAATCTTTTTCTGCATGGCGTTATCTGCTTGAACTTTTTCTTCTTGAGTAGGAGGAATATTTTGAATAATAATATTCGGCTTACGCTTTACCTTAGGAGCTATACGAATAACAGGAGCAGTGATCTTCTGTAGTTCCTTCTGACTTTCTTCAGCCTTCTGCTTTTCCTGTGCATTAGCTGTAGTATCTGTAGATGCTGCAGAAAGCTTATCGATCATTGCAGAAGTCACTCCACGAATACGCTGAGCATTGTCAGAATACCACTGAGTTGCAGCTATAGCTTGAGCTCCCTGAGACCCTAACTCTTCTGGAGAATTAGCATTGCATACAACTGTTTCTGGCAAACGCTGCTTCAAAAGCTTAGCAAGTAATTTGCCATTTTCTGAGTTATCTTGAGCAAAAGAGATAAGAAGAGAATTTTTAGTAAGTTTTTTCCATGACTGGCTTGCTTTGCTAACTTGTGCAACCTTAATTTCGCACTGTTTTCTAGCTTCTTTCATACGAGATGAGTGCTGAATGCTCCAGCAAATACCACCAACGCCTAATACTAAAGCTAATACAATGACGCCAGCAATGAGAATTATCATCTTCTTTTTATGGCCATTATTTGTGGCTTCGGAGATGTTTTCTAACATGTATCATCCTCTGTTTTTATCAATCTTCGCCAAGAATTGCTTTTTGCAAAACAACACTTATAGTTTACGCCAAACTAAGTACGTGACCCTTGTAGTTTGTAGCATTTTTGATGGTTTGCAGGACAAGCAATATTACTTGCGATTCATTAGAATACAATATTCAAATAAATTCAAAACAAAAAACCACCAGGTTCGCTGGTGGTTTTCTTGGCTCCTGCGGCTGGGCTTGAACCAGCGACCATTCGATTAACAGTCGAACGCTCTGCCAACTGAGCTACGCAGGAATATCCTCTGTGCTTGGCTGTGTGCCGTGCACAAGACATTTATATTACACGGAATTTTATGATATGCAAATATAGCGTGTTTGGGCGTGTCGAAAACTCGTAATCGTTGGAATATCAACGATTTGCATGCTTTAACCACATTGATAAAAAAGTGTTCCTAAAAAAAGAATTTTGTGAAAAACTTTCAAATATAAGCAAAAACCTTTAAATAATGCAGATTTTCGCTGTTGAAGCATAAAACAAATTTGATTTATGAAAGGAGAAAAATAAAATATCATGAGAAAAATATTTGATTTAAAAATGATTAAGCCCAGAATCTTAAAAGTCAAAAAATTTATATTAAAACAAAAATCACAGTTTGTTAGAATACTGATTTTTATGATTCTGGTTGTAATCATGTTGATTATTCATAGTTGCATAAATCCTACAATAAACAAAAGTATTGAGTATGAATATTTGCAATCGAATCAAACTGATTATAGTGTGTCTTCATTTGACTCTGGTTGCATAGAAAAATCTTTTGTAGGTAAAAATCAAAAAATAGTCGCGAATACAGTTAGTCAGGCTTCAACAGCTTCAACACTAAAAGAAACTACAAATTGTAAATCAAGGATGGTATGGCCAGTAAAAAATGTAAATATTATTAAAGATTTTGATGCTCCAGCAAAACCATGGCTCGCGGGTCATAGAGGAGTAGACTTGCAAGCAGAGGAAGGAACTGAGCTATACGCTCCTTCAGACGGAATAATAAATTTTGCTGGACTAGTTGCTGGAAAATCTGTTGTAACAATCAAACATGGAGTTTTATCTTCTACATTTGAGCCAGCATATACAGATTTACCAGTTGGAACAGTTGTTAGAAAAGGTCAATTTTTTGGTTACGTAACAGTTGGATCAGATCATTGCGACAATTTGTGTATTCAATGGGGGTTAAAACGAAGAAACAGGACTTATGCAAATCCGAGGAAAATGGTAGCGAAAAAACGAATAATTTTAAAACCCAAAGAAGATACAAAAGAAGAAAAAAATAGTCTGTAAAATGTGTGTCGTATAGTGTAATAAGAGTCTTGGGCTTAAGACATTAACCTAAGATTATTACATAAGATTTTCTTAAACATATTTAGGGAGCGAATATGCAAAAGTATTCTCGTAATCTCGATGAGAAAATTGATTACAATGCAAACATTTTTTCGCTTCTTGAAAGTCGCGTAGAACGTAAGCCGAACGATTCATTGGTTGAGTATGTAGGACGCGACGGAAAATGGAATTCCTACAGTGCGAAAGACTTTAAAGATTTGGTTATATCGGTAGCAAAAGGATTCATAGCACACGGTGTGATGCCAGGAGATACTATATCGATAATAGCGCATACTTCATGGCAGTGGACTGTACTTGATATGGCAATAATGTCTATAGGCGCGTTAACAGTGCCAATTTATGAAACAAGTTCTGCAGTGCAAATAGAAAATATTATTAACGATTCTAAAGTAAGCATGATTTTTGTTGAAGATGAAAATATGCGTGAAACTGTGGAAATATCAAAGAAGTCATGCCCAAGTCTTAACGATGTATATGTATTAAGCAGAGACGCAATAGATGCGTTAATTGAGTATGGGAAAACAGTTACAGACTCAGAATTTTATGAAAGAGAAAAAGCCGTTAAAGGCGATGATCTAGCTACAATCGTTTACACATCTGGATCTACAGGAGACCCGAAAGGTATAGAACTTTCGCACGGAAATTTTGTGTTTATAGCAAAATCTGGAATGCTTTCCATGCCAGATATAGCATTAAAAGGAAAACCAAGACTTCTTTTATTCCTTCCTTTAGCACATGTATTTGCAAGATTTATGCAGTTCTTCTGTTTTGCAGGAAATGTAACACTTGGATTGTCAAGCAACCTTAAAACAATACTAAGTGATTTTAAAAGTTTTAAACCGACTTTCATACTTGGTGTACCTAGAATATTTGAAAAAATCTACAATGCTGCCTCTCAAAAAGCTGGTAGAGGAGTAAAAGGATTTATATTTGCTCAAAGCGTAAAAGTAGCAAAAGAATGGTCAAAAGCTCAACAATCGGGGAGAATGATTTCGCCAATGTTAGCTATAGGCCACTCATTATGTAAAAAGCTCGTTTACAACTCAATTTTGCAAGTTTTTGGAGGAGACGTTGAATATGGTGTTTCAGGAGGAGCGCCATTAGACAAATCGATTTCGCATTTCTTCAATGGCATGGGATTGCCAATTCTCGAAGGGTACGGAATGACAGAAACATGTGCTCCGTCAATGGTAAATCCAACAAAAGGTTATAAAATTGGAACAGTTGGTTTGCCAGTGCAGGGAGTGTCTGTAGCAATAGATGATGAGGGAGAGCTTTGTATTAAAAGTCCCGCTGTTTGCAAAGGATATCATAATCATCCAGAGATAACTGAAAAACAAATAGTAAATGGGTGGTTGCATACAGGAGACTTCGGATCTTTAGATTCCGACGGTTTTGTAAAAATTACTGGTCGCAAAAAAGATCTGATAATAACAGCTGGCGGGAAAAACGTTTCACCTAGCATACTCGAAGCATCAGTTATGACTTCTTCAATTATTTCTCAATGCGTTGTTATTGGAGACAGAAAACCTTTTATCTCTGCGATTATTGCGTTAGATCTTACAGAAGTGAATTCTTGGCTGAAATCTCGAGGAGCAAGCCCAGTGCGCTCGCTGGAAGAGGCAAGAAAAAATTCAATCGTCATAAGTTCCGTAGAACAAAGCATAGTTAAAGCAAATTCTAATGTTTCTAGAGCAGAATCAATTAGAA
Organism: Gardnerella vaginalis; assembly: GCF_040427915.1. Taxonomy (NCBI): domain Bacteria; kingdom Bacillati; phylum Actinomycetota; class Actinomycetes; order Bifidobacteriales; family Bifidobacteriaceae; genus Gardnerella; species Gardnerella vaginalis. The sequence goes on from NZ_JBETXJ010000002.1 coordinate 1,218,981, forward strand.
AATTTGAGATTGTTCCAGATGCTTTTACTCAAGAAAATGGTTTAGTTACACCAAGCCTTAAAGCAAAGCGCAATGCGGTTATAGAACGTTATAGCGATCTTATCGAAAATAAGATTTATGCTCCAAGACCGAGAAAGTAACGCAATTTACAGTCCTGCATCTGCAAGAGTTACGTATCCAGGGTCGATCAAAAGAGCTTTAAGATTAGTTGCGCTTACAGCGAGAATTGGTTCTGTTATTACAGGTATATCTTTTTCTAATCCACTGTTATTTACAAAAATAGAAATATCTTCGAGCTGAGATAATTTTCCATTAACATTTAGAGAACTGCATTCTTGAGCAACATCAGTAGAAATTTTCTGAATGTTTTCTATAGAAGTCATCCATTGCTTTCCATTTACAAGATTTGGTAAGGCATCTTTGTAAGCGCCGTAGCCAGTAATAACAGGCCATTTTGAATCGTTCAACAATTCATTAGCTGAATCTTTAAGCTCGGAATCTTCAGCATTTTTATTCTCTTTATTGGATTCAGATGAATTCAAATCATTATTTTTTGCGCTAGATTTTTGTGATTCATTATTTTTCGCAGTAGAAGCAGGCGTTGGAACCTTTTTCTTAGTTAAATTTCGTTTTCCTATAAAGCTTCCGATTATATCTGGAAGAGTAAAGGAAGGGTTAATATCTGCAGAGCTTCCCTTATATCCAAGGTCTTCAAGAGCTTTTTCTACTTGCATAACAACTTGATCATCTAAAGCAATAATGCCGTCTACGTGTTTTGTGGAAGTTGTTTCGTTATCATTCTTTATTACTAATCTCGACTTAAGTTCTGCCTTAACAGAGTCGGAATTATCTGCGTCGAAAGCAGCACTTTCCCAGTCATTCTCCGTTGAATCCTTATTAAGTTTTCCAGAAGGCGAAATCATTAATCCAGATGTGAAATAAGGTTTTAGAATTTTCCAGATTCCAGCGAAAGCAAGTCGTGCAAATTCATCATCAAATTCTTGAAGCTTGGAACTTGAATTATCAGAATCTGAATTACCATGAGTATTTACTCCAACATGCATATGAACATTTTGTTTTTGATTGTGACAAGGCAAAAGCACTTCTACACTTTTTGGATTATCTTTAGAAGCCTGATTTAATGCTAATTTTTGCACAAGAGTATACGCTTGAATTTCTCCAATGCTCTGAGCAGAAGAAAGTTTGAAGAATGCATCTGGCTTAAAATCTCTAGTAAGCCTAGATAACATAACGACATGCATGCCAGATTTTTTAGCCAAATCTAATGACGATGTAAGTCTATTTTCTGCTTCCTCTTGTGATTTTAGATCTTCTTCTTTTAGTTGCTCTTTAGGTGTTGTGGGTTGAGTTACGTAATCACCGTAATTATTATTACCGTTTTTATTACTCCAAGGAGCAACAACAATAGTCGTATTAGAAAGTTGCTTTTTTACGCTGCTATGAACATCTCTGATACTGGTTTTCTTGTTTTTGTTTTTAGAAGAATTTTTTGTTTTTAAAGATGTGATCATGCTCACAACGTAATCTTGAATATCTTGACTTTGATCGTATAAGCTGCTGGACGATTTAGTAGTAATAGAATTTTCTGAAAATCCTTGTTTTTTTAGCGATTTAATAATCTCTGGTACAAGAGTATCCCACGTGCTTAAAGGGGTTTTCCTACTTAGATTAAGACCGTCTGACGGCGTAAAAATAATAACACTACCATGATTTAAGCGAGTTTTAATAGAATTAGACGCTGTGTTTTGGGTAGTAGTTCCGCATGCACAAACAGCAAAAAGCATCATGCTAAATACTGTTATAGCAGCAATAGCTTTGCTTAAAAAGTGTTTCCGCACGCGAACCATATTTATAACCTTTCGTAAATATTTTAGTTATAGAATTTACTTTTATTATTAATTCTTTATATTCTTTATGTATTATCTATATATGATTTAACGGTTGAGTAAATCAAAGCACATATCGCGGTATTCGCTAACATAGCCTCCACCAAAGAAGACGCAATGTCCAGCAATAGGGTAGAGTTGCCAAATTGTCATGCGATTTTCAAAACCAGATTTTAATGGATGAACAGATTGATAGCCATCTAAAATTTGCTTAAAATAGCTGATCCCAAACAGTTGCAGCATTGCTAAGTCTTCCTCACGATGACCTCCGTGAGCTGCTGGATCAATCAAAACAGCCTCTGTGTGTTCGCCATCTTCGCTTTTAGTCCAAAGCACATTTCCACTCCACAAGTCTCCATGGACTCGCGCTGGTTTATCTTCAGCGGCTTTTCCCAGCAAATCTGGCAGAGCATCAATAACTTTATTTGTAAGATCTAAATCGCTTTTTGTAAGGCTACCTCTAGAAATACCAAGGTTTACCATTGGTAAAAGTCTTCCTTCTGCCAAATAGTCAATAACGTTACTCCAATTGCCACAATCCATTTTTACTGGGTCGCTTAAAGGTCCAAAATAGCATGTGCCATTATAATCTGCAGGTGGCTCCCCAAAATATTTTGCACCGAAATCGTGCATATGTGCCAAAGATGCACCAAATTCAAACGCTGCTAAAGGAGTGGGGCTTGTGGTTTCAATGCGTTCAATATTTAAATAGTCGTTTCCCCAATCAAAAACTTTAGCTACTTTAGGTCCGCCATTGTCGTAAGCTTCTCGAAGCCAGTTAAGTCCACGACCTTCGCATTCAAAGAATCGTTCTGGTGCGTATGATCTACTCTTTTTATACACGTTATTACTCATAGCAACCTCTGCGCTTGTATTTATACCAATCACATTATTTTACTTAAGACTTTGCACAATAATTATCTTTGTGTCTGATTCTTTATTTTTGGCTTTTAACTGGGCAAAATGTTTTAGCAAATTGATACCCAAAAAGCAATCCAGCTAAAGTAAGAGCAGAACCTAATCCAGTATAAAATACGGCTATAAATTGTTCTGGAGCAATATTGCTCGCGCGTAGAAGAATGCCAAAAGTCATCATGAATGCCATTATTATAAAGGATTTAATATCGAAGAAATTAAGGAAAAATTGCTTGTTTTCCTTGTATGCGTTAATCCTAGCAGTATGTTTTTTAACAAGTTTTCCGAAAATAAACACTTGGAATATTGCAAAAACAGCTAAAGATAAAGCGAAATTAATAGGGGATAAAAAGTTTGAGTATGCAATAATACCAATCTTAAGAATGTTGAATCCAGCAAAACACCATACAAGGCATGCAATTAATAAAAGTGTGTTCTTTGATACCTTCATAACTAACCTCGTTAAATCACATTATTCTTAATAAATTCTTATGTTAAACGTTTAAAACAATTGTAGTAATGATTTTTATGAAAAACGCTAAATAAGAGTATTTTGTGAATTGTGCATTAAAACTTTCAAAAAAGATAAGAAAATATGGATAAAAGTTGAAAAAAGTGTTGCAAATTGACGATATGAGTCGCTATAGTGCTTGTTTATGGAAGACAACGATCAACAGTATTCAACAGCTGACAATAAAGCTACTATTGCTGAGCCAGCTTTTCGTTACAATGCGCAGCTCGCACAAGATATTGAGCAGCGCTGGCAAAAGACTTGGGACGAGCAAGGCACGTTCTGGGCTGCTAATGTTAAGGGCGATTTGAAGGATGGCGAAGGCAGATTGGCTTGTGGTCGTCCTTCTTTCTTTGCAATGGACATGTTCCCTTATCCTTCTGGAAAGGGCTTACACGTTGGACATCCTCTTGGATATTTGGCAACGGATGTTGTAAGTCGATATCACCGTATGAAGGGTGAGAATGTTCTTCACGCAATGGGCTACGACGCTTTTGGACTTCCTGCAGAACAATATGCTGTTCAAACTGGTCAGCATCCGCGCATTACTACTGAGGCAAATATTGCAAATATGCGCAGGCAGTTGCATCGCATGGGATTGAGCTTTGATGATCGTAGATCTTTTGCAACTATTGATACAAACTACGTTCGTTGGACTCAATGGATTTTCTCGAAGCTTTATGACGCTTGGTATGACCCTGATTTTGTACGCAAAGATGGCGGTAAAGGTTCTGCTAGACCAATTGCTGAGTTAGTTGACGAATTTAAGAGCGGCAAGCGCGAAATTCCTGGTTTTTCTGGCAAAAAGTGGGAAGAGCTTAATAAAGTAGAGCAAGCAGATGTGTTAAACGATTTCCGTATTGCTTATATTTCTAAATCTCCTGTAAATTGGTGCCCAGGATTGGGAACTGTTCTTGCAAACGAGGAAGTTACTGCAGAAGGCAAGTCTGAGCGCGGAAACTTCCCAGTATTCCAGCGCAATCTTCGTCAGTGGTCCATGCGAATTACAGCTTACGCGCACCGTTTGGTTGAAGATTTGAATACTATTGACTGGCCGGAAAAAGTTAAGCTTATGCAGCGAAACTGGATCGGCGAATCTCACGGCGCTTCAGTGCATTTTGAAGTGCCGTGTGCTGACGGCGAAACTCGCGATTTGGAAGTGTACACGACTCGTCCAGACACGCTTTTTGGCACAACTTTTGCGGTTGTTTCTGTTGATCACCCAATTCTTGAACACGTTCCAGAAGCTTGGGGCGCGGATGTTCCAGAAAGCTGGAAGGGCGGTTACGCAAATCTTAAAGACGGTTTAGCTGAGTATCAAGCTCAAGCTCGCGCTAAAACCGCTAAAGATCGCACGGAAGATGCTGGAGCAAAAACTGGCCTGTTTACGGGTCTTTACGCAATTAATCCTGTAACTGGAGCGAAACTTCCACTGTTTACTGCTGACTACGTGCTTATGGGCTACGGTACGGGCGCAATTATGGCAGTTCCTGGCGGCGATCAGCGCGATTACGATTTTGCTAAAGCCTTCGATTTGCCAGTAATCTACACGGTTGAGCCTTTGCCTGATTCCGAAGAAAAGTTGGAAGATTATGAGGGTAAAGCTCCATTCGTTTCTCACGACGGAATTGTTATTAATTCAGCAGTAGAGCATACTCATAAGCTCGGTGACGCTTTGTCTATTAACGGTTTGCGCGTAGACGAAGCTATCAAAAAGGTGACGACTTGGCTTGAAACAGCTTGTGTTGGTAAAGGTAGAGTTTCTTACCGACTCCGCGACTGGCTGTTCTCTAGGCAGCGCTACTGGGGTGAGCCTTTCCCAATCGTTTACGATGAGGACGGTGTTGCTCACTTAGTTCCAGATTCTGAGCTTCCAATTGCATTGCCAGAACGTTCCAGACTATCAGCCGAAAACTTACGCGCCAGACGACGCGAATTCGGAGCCAGAAGCTCCTTTGAGCAGAAACGAGGATTGGGTAAAAGTTCAGCTCGACCTTGGCGATGGTGTAAAAACCTATTATCGTGACACCAACACTATGCCAAACTGGGCTGGTTCCTGCTGGTATTACATGCGTTACTTGGATCCGAACGACGCTGAGCACATGGTTGATAACGATGAATACGACTACTGGATGGGCACGAAGAGACCAGGCAAAGAGCATGTTTCTGGAGGCGTTGACCTTTATGTTGGTGGCGTAGAGCATGCAGTTTTGCACTTGCTTTACTCCAGATTCTGGCATAAGGCGCTTTACGACTTGGGTTACGTTGATTCTGCTGAGCCTTTCCATCGCTTGTTTAACCAGGGCATGATTCAGGCTTATGCGTACACGGATGAGCGTGGACAGTACGTTCCAGCCGACGAGGTTGAAGAAGGTGCTAATAACGGTGCTGGCGAGCCAACATTTACGTGGCACGGCGAAACCGTGAATCGTGAGTTTGGCAAGATGGGCAAGAGCTTAAAGAATATTGTGACTCCAGACTACATGTACGAAAACTATGGCGCAGATACGTTCCGTTTGTACGAAATGAGTATGGGCCCACTTTCTGAGTCTCGCCCGTGGAATACGCGTAACGTTGTTGGCGGTATGAGATTCTTGCAGCGCTTGTGGCGTAACGTTGTGAACGAAGAAACTGGAGCTTGTGTAGTAACAGACGACGCACTAGATGAAAAGACGCTTAAGCTTCTTAACAACACGATTGCAGAAGTTACTGTAGAGATGGAAGCAATGCGTCCAAACACTGCAATTGCTAAGCTGATTGTGTTGAATAATCACTTAACTTCTCTACCTCATGTGCCTCGTGCAGCTGTTGAGCCGCTTGTCCTTATGCTTTCTCCAATTGCACCGCATATTTGCGAAGAAATGTGGAGCAAGCTTGGACATACTAAGTCTATTGCTCACGCAGATTGGCCAGTTGCGGATTCTCGCTACGTTGGTGCGGATACTGTAACTGCTGTTGTGCAAATCAAAGGCAAGGTTCGCGCAAAGCTTGAAGTTGACCCTAATATTGAGGCTAACGAGCTTGAAAAACTTGCTTTAGATGCAGTAGCTGATCGCTTGGGCGGGAAGAAGCCGCGCAAGGTGATTGTGAAAGCACCAAAGATTGTGTCTATTGTGCCAGATGAAAGCTGAAAAAACAAATGTTTTCTAGGCAAAATAGCCTTTAACCACATTGGTTAATTTTACTTGAAAGATGCGTATCTTCATTTAATAGTGGAGATACGCATCTTTTTTATTTAACAATCAAAAATAAATAAGCTGAAACGAAGGAGGTGGTTAAATGAACAAAAACAATAGTAACGTTCTAGAAAGATTGGCAGCTATTGATGCTTTAAATAATAATTATGAAAATACAAATTATTTGCAAAATACTTTGAATGATGATTCTAAAAACCGCATATTGGCACAAGAGAAAAACAATTCTATAGATTATCAGCTTGCTGATTTTCCCATAAGCTCAAAAGATTCTGCTTCAAATATTGATAATCTTAATAAACGAAATAATTTTGAAAAAAGAAATCTCGTCAGATTACGAATAAAACCAGTACATGCTTTGTCTATTATGCTAATTCTCGTAGTATTTTTAGCATCAAGTTTAACCATGCTCATATGTCAATCTAGAACTTATAACAAGATTTATTCTTATCAAGCACAACGAGAATCTAAAGTTGAATCTTTAACTAAAAAATTTGAATCAAATAATAAAGATGATGATGAATATAGCAATGATTCTAAAGAGGATTCTAAAAAAGACTTACATGCAAATGAGACTAAAGATTTAACTGTTAAAAATAAAAATGAAGATTTTAGTGATAACACGCACAAAATTAACGAAAATGATATAAGCAAAAATAATAGTATCAACAAAGACAAAAGCGGTTGCATAAATATAAACACAGCAGGGTTGGAAGAATTACAAACACTAAAAGGTATAGGGCCAAAAATGTCTCAAAGAATATTGGATATGCGTAAAAAGTTGCGTGTTTTTAAGCGGATTGAAGATCTTATGCAAGTTAAAGGAATTGGGCAAAAGACTTTTTTAAAACTTAAATCAGCAACCTGCGTTGGGTAAAATTATGTGATTTTTAAGGTTGGAAAATGAAAGAATTATATTGGGATCTTGAAAATGGAAACAAGGATTTTAGGCTTGTTCCTATTGCGTTTAGCGTATGGTTTGGTTGCTTATTTGCTCGATTTATAGTTGATTCACAACAAGATTTTTTCTATATGATAATCGCAATAATATCGTTTACTCTTTTGTGCTTTTATACTATTTTTTCAGTAGGAAATTGCATTTTTACGTGCTGCTTAAAAAATACAACTGATTACAAAAGTCGCATAAAATTAAAGTTTTATGAGTTAATTAAAAAATTAAAAATAATAGGATACAAGCATGCTTTTTTAACAAGTCTTTGTGCGTTTCTAGCAGCTTTTATAATGTGTTCAATTATTTTAAACATAGAACATATGGACCCTGTTTTTAGTGCTATTAAAGATCTAAAGCAAAGTGATACAGAATATAAATTTAATCGAAAAAACGAGGTTCAATCTATCAGATTACTTATGGATATAACGTCTCCTCCAAGAGTATCGCAATCCTTTAAGGGGGATTGCGTATTAAACGTGAATGTAAAACAGATTGAAATTATGGATAAAGAAAAAGTTATTAGTAGAAGTAAAAGCTTTGTGTCTGCTAAACTTTACGCTTTTAATCCAGATTGCAAAATAATGAACTACGGGTACAAGATAAGTAGTTTTGGAAAAATTTCGATTTCAAAATTTGACTCTCATGCGATAGAAATTCAAGTTCCTAAAGCAAACAAAACAGATAAAACGAAATTATATAAAGTAGAAGTTATTGAAAAAGCTAATCTTTTTAAGACATTATTAAATGTATTGTGGAAAGAATTTTACAATGTGACTAGTTCTTTAGATGAACAGGGTCAAATGCTTGTTCCTGGTCTTACTGTAGGACTTTTGGGTCAAGAGCATTTAAGTGATGTAGAAGATTTACGAAAAGTTAGTATCGATAGCACTTATGCGAACACTATGAAACAAAGATTCAAAATAGCTGGAATAATGCACCTTATGGCAGTTTCTGGAGGACATTTTTTGCTTTTATCTTGCGTGATTCGTAAGACATGTGCTTTTTTGCTTTTGCCAAGAGTAGTGAGCGCAATATTTGAAGCTTGTGGTCATATTCTTTTATCGTGTATTGTGTATCCGTCAGCATCGGTTCTTAGAGCGCTTATAATGGGTTTAATTTCTGCTGGTGCATTAATGTTTTCTAGACAATACCAGTCTGCTAGTGCTTTAAGCCTAACTGTTATAAGTGTTCTTTTTATTTGTCCAAAATATGCGTGGGACTACTCGTTTGCTCTTTCTGTTTGCGCAACTTTTGGAATAATAATTATGGGCATTCCATTGAAGAAAATATTTTTAAGGTATATGTCATCAAGTCTTGCAAGCGCATTAAGCATAACGTTGTGTGCACAGTGTTTTACGCTTCCTGTGCAAATATTAATGCAACCACAAGTATCTTTCATATCTGTTATAGCAAATTTAATTGTTGCACCTTTTGTTGATTTTGCAACAATATTTGGTCTGCTTTCGCTTGTATGCGCTCATTGGAGTTATTCTATTTCTCTGATTTTTGCCACAATTTCATCTTTTGGAACAAACATTATGGCAAATTGCGCATGGTATTTGGGAGATTTACAAATTGGAACAATACCTTGGGTTAATGGTTCTTTAGGTGCGTGGCTAATCGCGTGCGCTGAATTCACCATCTTTTTATTAGCACTTCTCATAAATAAATATTTTAGAAAAAGTGAATCATATAATAGTTTAAGGATATTTTTACAAGTTAAGTCGAATCGTTTTAAGCAGCTTATAAATGATTCAACAAAACTTTTTGAATGATTAAGTATTTTAAGTTTTATATGGTTTGTACAATTGATAAGCGTGCAAAATTAAGCGGATTAAATAAAAACAAGGATAGTCCCATTAGTTAAATCGTGAGAATATAAATATTCTTAAGGAGTACGTATGCAAGCGTTAAAAAAATTTGCGCCATTTACAGTTGTGGTTGGCGGTGATGCGTATTTAAATGATTTAAACGCTCGCGACTTAAAAACTCGCATATTGAGCTCCTATCCAGATGCTGATGTAGTAAATTTAGACGCTTTAAATGCCGATAAATATGCTTTTATAACTGCTACAGGACCATCTTTGTTTTCTAGTGGAACAATTGTTGTTATTAACAATCTTGAACAAGCTAATGAAGATTTAGTCGAAGCAATAATAGGGTTTTGTGCTAGAGAATCTAAATCTAATAACAATGATTGCTGGGTTATTGCGCGCCACGAAGGAGGTGTTAAAGGAAAGTCAATTGTTACAAAACTTGAAAAAGCTGGAGCAAGTAAAATAACGGTACCAGATCTTAAAAAAGATGATGCAAGATTGAATTTTGTGCTAAGTCTTTTCGAAAGGCAAAATCGTAGTATAGAGCCTGCAGCAGCTGGACGCATAACAGAAGTCTTAGGTGGGAAAACCGACCAATTAGCGGCGCTTTGTTCTCAATTGTGCTTTGATTTTGACGATAATCCAATTACTTTAAAAATAGTTGATCAATATTTAATATCAGACCCTCAGGTTACTGGGTTTTTTGTAGCTGATAAAGCTGCAGAAGGTAACTATGGTCAAGCTGTTCTTGCAGCAAGAACAGCGATTTTGCAAGGTGTTGATGCTATAGCATTGATTGGGGCTTTGGCTGCAAAAATGCGAATAATTACAAAGGCTATAGCTGTTAAAAATGGGGAAATTTCTAATGCTCAAGCAAAAGTTAACCCTTGGGCTTTAAAAATGGCTATGAGATCTTTAGGCGGATGGAATGATAATGGGATTCGTAAGTGTTTTAAATGTTTAGCATGGGCAGATGAGCAGTGCAAAGGTGGAACTAGTGATGCTGATTATGCTTTAGAAAAGTGTATTAGCATAATCGCTTGCCGTGGGCGTTAATGTGAAAATTTTAAAAGCATAAAGTGTTAAAACATAAAGCGTTAAAAGTCTAATATGAAAGTGTGTGATTTTGGAAAATCAAAATATCAAAAAGCTCGTAATTCCAACTGATTCGTGTATGCGAGATCTTGGAAAAACTATTGCAAAAATAGTGCATGAAACAGACGTTATTTTGCTTTCTGGCCCACTTGGCGCTGGGAAAACAACGTTCGCGCAGGGTTTTGGACAGGGCTTGGGAATAAAAGATCCGATAGTTTCCCCAACTTTTACTATTGCTAGAGAGCTAAAAGGCACATTTTCTGATGGAAAAGTTGCGAATCTTATTCATGTAGATGCTTATAGGCTTGGTGGAAAAGATTACGCTCCAGGACAAGATGTTGTTTCTAGGCTTTTAGATGAGCTTGAATCTTTAGGTTTAGACGAAGCCTTGGAAGAACCAGGTGATGGAACTGTTGTTCTTATGGAGTGGGGAGAACAGATGGCTGGTGTTCTTGCTGATGTTCGTCTTGAAGTTCATATTGATAGGCCAATTGATAAAGACAAGTCAAATGAGTTTACAAGTGAAGGCAAGCGCGTTGTAACTCTTATCCCGGTCGGAGGAGATTGGTGCAATCGCTTAAAAATTCTTGATTAAGAGTAAGCTAAATTGGTTGGTCAATTTAAGGAAAGAAAATGAGCAATACGCTAATTATAGACACGTCATATGGTTCTACCGTTGGTATTGTGGGGCATGATCCGATAGTAGAAACAGATTCTCGCACGCATGTTGAAAGATTGCAAGTAAACATTGATTCTGCTGTAAAAAATTCTGGATTAGATCTTAAACAAATAGACGAGATTGTAGTTGGAGTAGGTCCTGCTCCTTTTACAGGTTTAAGAGCTGGGTTGGTTGCAGCTAAAGCGATTGCTTTTGCGAATAACGCAAAGATTCTAGGATGCAACAGTTTGCTTCCACAAAGTTTAATGATTCGTTTTGGCGCTTTTGAAGAATCTCTTAAAAATGGCGTTATCTCTAATAATACAATAGTCGAAAATAATGAATCTTGCGTAGCTAAACACACGTATGTTCTTTCGTTAAATGATGCTAGAAGACGTCAAGTTTATATGAGTTTATATGACGATAGTGGTTGTGCAGTAATAGAAATGGACATTGATTATCCTGCAAATATTGTTGATAGAGTAAATCAATATTTTGAATCAAATAAGATTTGTGACTACTGTGTTTGCGTTGCAGGTCATGGTGCTAAAAAATACGCTGAAGATTGGAAGAAAATCGAAAATATACGCCTAATTACAGAAGTGAGCGCTCTTGATTTAGGTGTAAAAGGATTAGAGATATTTAAGCTGTGTGCAAGTCAAAAGGACGTTATTGAACCGCTTTATTTAAGAAGACCAGATGTATCCGTTCCAAACCCGTTGAAGCATGTTTTAGGATCTGGTTCTGCTACAAAAGTGTCGGAAAAATAGGATTCAAGCAGAAGTACGCATATGATTGTAGACATAACTTGTTCAAAATATCCAGCTTGTGCATCAAATAAGAAAAGCTGCGCAATAGAGAAAATTGATTCTGCAAATTCTGAAACAATAGTTTCTCAAATTGCAAAAATCGAAGCAGACTTGTTTGGATCAGGATGCTGGAACAAGAACATGATTTTGCAAGAGTTACAAGCACCAATGCGCGCGTATTATGCCTATATTGACGAAAATGCAAATACTGATACAAATACAGATACGGTAGCTGGGTATGCGGGATTTTGGTTTGATGGCGACGACGCTCAAATAATGACAATAGGCGTTGCAAAAGAATATCAAAAGCAAGGAATTGCAAGCAATCTTCTAAAAACTATGATTGAAAATGCAAAATCAATAGGCGCAAAACGAATGCTTTTAGAAGTTAAAGTAAACAATAATCCAGCATTAAAACTGTATGAAAAATTCGGTTTTACAAAAATGGGATTAAGAAAAAGATACTACATGCCAGAGGGAATAGACGCATATACAATGTGCGCACAAATAGAAGACTTAGACGGTTTAGAAAATTTAGAAAGCTCAAAAAGCTTAGAAGAATCTAGCGAAGCTTATAACAGTGCTAAAAGTGAGGAAAACAATGAGTGAAACAAGCGAGCCAATAGTTTTAGGTATTGAATCAACTTGCGACGAAACAGCAGCCGCAATCGTTAAAGGAAGAACATTAGTTTCTAACGTTGTAGCATCCTCAATGCAAGAGCATGCGCGCTATGGTGGTGTTATACCAGAAATCGCATCGCGTGCGCATGCGGAAGCATTCGTGCCAGTGGTATCAAAAGCATTAGCGGATGCAAATATGGATTTGAGTGATATTGATGCTATAGCAGTAAGCGCGGGTCCAGGATTAGCAGGATGCTTAGCTGTTGGCGTTTCGGGTGCTAAAGCACTAGCTAGTGCCGCAAAAAAACCGATTTATGGAATAAACCACGTTATTGGACACATTGCAGTAACGCAATTGCAATTCGGTGACGTGCCTAAAGATGTTCTAGCGCTTATAGTTTCGGGAGGTCATACTTCTCTTTTGCATGTTAATAACATTGCGCGCAGCATAGATGTTGTTGGAACAACATTAGACGATGCGGCTGGCGAATGCTTTGATAAAGTAGCTAGATTGCTGGGATTCCCTTATCCAGGAGGTCCGCATATTGATAGGCATGGGCGTCTTGGGAATCCAAATACGTTGAAAGTTCCGCAAGGACTTACGCAAGGTCGTTCTGGCAAAGAACATCCTTACGACTTTAGTTTTTCGGGTGTCAAAACAGCTGTTGCGCGTTGGGTGGAAGCTCGACAAGCACAAGGCTTAGAAATACCAGTAGACGATGTTTGTGCGTCTTTAGCAAACTCTGTTGCGGATGTTCTTTCGCGCAAAGCTATGATGGGCTGCGAGGAATACGGTTCAAAAACTTTGTTGATTGGTGGCGGATTCTCCGCAAACTCGCAACTTAGAGAGCATCTTTTAGAGCAAGGCAAAGAGCATGGAATCGAAGTTCGTTTGCCGCAGCTTAAGCTTTGCACGGATAACGGAGCAATGGTGGCAATGCTTGGTGTGAATTTGGTGGAAGCAGGAGTTCGTCCGTCTGCTCCAGATTTTGCAATCGATTCAGCAATGCCACTTACAACCGTTAGCTTATAATAGTAAAAGTAGTTCTAAAATAAGCGAGGTGTTTTGTGTACGAAGGCTATGCACGTAGAGGAGTTTTGCAAGTTGGTGAAAAAATCCAATTCACCGATAGAAAAGGCAAGCGAATCACAGCACAGCTTACTAAAGGCGGAGTTACACAAACCGAGCACGGCATTATTTTGCACGACGATGTTATTGGCAAAACTCAAGGTGTTGTAGTAACAACAGTTAGTACAAAACGCGATTTTGAGCGTAGTAATAAGCAACTTGACGCATCTAAAGAATCAAACAAGCCATGGATGGCAGCGCGTGCAATAGGCGGATGGGATTATGTAGTTATGCGCCCACGATTGGCGGATTACGTTTTATCTATGCCAAGAGGCGCTCAAATCATGTATCCAAAAGATATTGCACAAGTGATTTCTTTAGGAGATATTCGCTCTGGAATGCGCGTTTTAGAGTCTGGAGCAGGCTCTGGCGCAATGAGCTTAAGTCTTTTAGACGCTGTTGGTCAAAGTGGTGAGCTTACAACAATAGAGCTTAGACCTGATTTTGCTAGAATCGCGCAACTAAACGCAACAATTTACTATGGCGAAAAACCAGAATGGTGGAATCTTTTAACTGGAGATTTTGACTCAGTAGCAAAGTCACTTCCAGAAGGCTATTTTGATCGCATTATGCTAGACATGCTTGATCCTTGGAACAGGCTTGAACAAGCCTATAGGGTTATTGCTCCAGGTGGCGTATTAGTTGCGTACGTAACAACCACAACGCAAATGTCTAGAATGACACAAAGTTTGCGAGCTTCGGGAGTTTGGACAGAACCAGAGATTCAAGAAACGTTAGAAAGAACTTGGAAAGCACAAGATTTAGCAGTTAGACCAGATCATGCAATGATAGGTCATACTGGTTTTTTGGTTATTTCGCGCGCAATGGCGCAAGGATTTAATGCGTTAAAGAAGCGCGAGCGTGCTACAAAAGATACTGTTAGCGATATTGATGACTTAACTCCCGAAGAGCGCGCAGAACAGCTAGAAGATTTGTCTCTTAGAGATATATCAGATAGAAAGCTTAGAAAAGTCCTTAGAGATTTAGATTTGCAAATCGCACAATTACCTAACTCAAATCCAAAGCCTAATAAGGCTTAACTGAAGACTGAGGAGATTAAAATGGCGGCGTCAATCAAAAAAATCGTTAAAAAAGTAAAGCATGCAAAATATGTGCTATTACTGATGCGCCACGCAAAAGCACAGCCGCCAACAATGGGAGATGATTGGGGAAGGGACCTTAGCGATAAAGGTTTGAAACAGGCGAAAATAATGGCAAAAGGTTTACAATCCTTAAAGCTTGTTCCAGACTACATTATTTGTTCAAGTGCAAATCGCACCGAACAAACAATGCACAAAATGCTTAAAAAGTTTGGAGATTCTCCAATAGTAGCGTCAAGAAAAAGCTTATATGATGGCGGAATGCAGTCTGTAATGGATGAGCTTTGCGCGATTAGGAGTGATTCTAGAATAACAATGATTATTGGTCATGAGCCAACAATGTCGATGGCTGCGCAATGGCTTTCTTCTCCAGATTCAGATCCTGATATATTAGGAACAATGCGACTCGGATTAGCTAATGCTTCGATTATTGTTTTAGTGTCTGATGTACCTTTTGCATCCTGCGGTTTGCGAGGAGCTAAAGCGTTGGGAATTATAACCCCAAAGGATTTTGAATAGTAAAAATACGCTTAAATTTAAATAAAATCTACATATAAGTTTAGATTATAACGACACCCCAAAATAGCTAATGACCTCATTAAGCCAAATGTTTGCTAGGCTGAATCAGGTTAAAGAATTGTTTTGGAGGATATATGTCTACTGTTTTAACGTCCGTATCAGGATTCCCACGAATCGGCGCAAATCGCGATCTTAAAAAAATAATTGAACGCTATTGGAAAAAAGATGCAACTTTAGAAGAAGTGAGACAAGTTGCAAAAGATTTGCGCAAAAAGCATTGGAAAATTCAGGCAGAAGCTGGAATAGAACTTATACCAAGCAATGATTTTAGCTATTACGATCAAATGCTAGACACAGCAATCTTGCTTGGTGCAGTGCCAGAAAGATACAAGAAGCTAAAGTTTGAAAATGCAGAAGATACGCTTTTTGCAATTGCGCGCGGATATCAAGGGGAACGAGGAGATGTAACAGCGCTTCCAATGAAAAAGTGGTTCACAACCAACTACCACTACATTGTTCCAGAAGTAGAAAATCCGCAAGATTTGCATTTAGCTGGCACAAAACCATTCGACGAGTTCAATGAAGCAAAAGCGCTCGGAATTGAAACGAAGCCAGTGTTGATTGGACCATACACCTTCTTAAAACTAGCGCGCACTCCGCAAGCTCAAGAATTAGAGGCAAATAAAGAAACAATTGAAGCATTAGCAAACGCATATTGCGATATTGTAAAACGATTTGTAAGTCTTGGAGCAAAATGGCTACAATTTGACGAGCCATACTTGTGCTTAGATAAAGAAGATGGCGATTTAAGGATTTTTAGCGATTTATATAAGCCGATTCTTCAAAGCAGACTTGAAAGTGCGGAGAATGCTGAAAACGTTAAAATTTTGCTCAACACGTATTTTGGCAATATTTTAGACTCGTACAAAACGCTAAACGATTTAGCTTTCGATGCAATTGGCTTAGATTTTGTAGAAGGCAAAGAAGAAAACCTTACAGCTTTGCAAGAATATGGAGTAAACGAAAATACAACTATTTTTGCAGGAGTTGTAAATGGCAGAAACATTTGGAAAAATGATTACGCACAAAGTCTTGGCTTGTTAGATGCTTTGCAAAAAAATGTTACTAATCGCGTAGCTGTTTCTACTGCATGCTCGCTTTTGCATGTTCCATTTAGTACGGATGGAGAAGAGCTTGGAGAAGACGTATTAAAGCATTTTGCGTTTGCTGTAGAAAAGTTGCAGGAAGTAAACGAAATTGCTCAACTTTGCGTTTTGAATGATGATGAGCTTAAAAATAGCAAGGAACTAGCGCAGAATCAGGCATTATTTGACGGGTCTAGAGTAAAAGTAGACGAAAACGTTAAAGCGCGAATCGCAAGCCTTAAGCCAGAAGATTTTGAGCGAAAGCCATCGCGCGCGGAGCGTCAAAAATTGCAAAAAGAAGCATTAGGTTTGCCTGACTTGCCTACAACAACTATCGGATCCTTCCCTCAAACAAAAGAAATAAGGGCGACTAGAGCGCTTTTTAGAAAAGGCGAAATTAGTAAAGAAGAATACGACGACTTTATTCGCAATCAAATAGACGAGTGCATAGAACACCAGGAGCGCATTGGCTTAGACGTTCTTGTGCATGGCGAGTTTGAGCGAAACGACATGGTTGAATACTTTGGCCAGCATTTGCACGGATTTAAGTTTACAAAAAACGCTTGGGTTCAGTCTTACGGAACTCGATGCGTAAAGCCTCCAATCGTTTGGAGCGACGTTTCTAGAGCGCAGCCGATCACAGTAGAGTGGAGTGCGTATGCTCAAAGCCGCACAAACCATGTTATGAAAGGCATGCTAACAGGGCCTGTTACGATTCTTAACTGGTCTTGGCCTCGCGAAGATATTACGCACGAAGAGCAAACTCAGCAGCTTGCTCTTGCAATTCGAGACGAAGTCTTGGACTTGGAGCGTGCTGGAATTCGCGTAATTCAAATCGATGAGGCAGCTTTGCGTGAAAAGTTGCCGCTTAGGCGTTCGGATTGGCATAAGAAGTATTTGGATTGGGCGATTGCAGCTTTCCGTCTTGTGCACTCTGCTGTAGATGCCACTACGCAAATCCACACGCATATGTGCTACTCGGAGTTTAACGACATTATTCGAGACATTGATGCAATGGACGCGGACGTAATATCGTTTGAAGCTTCGCGTGGAGATTTAGTTGTTTTGGACGCTATTCATAACGCGAACTTTGAAACAGAAGCGGGTCCTGGTGTTTACGACATTCACTCTCCTCGCGTTCCTAGCGAAGAAGAAATTGTTAACAGGATTCACGAGATTTTGCACAAAATGCCAGCCAACAAACTTTGGATTAACCCAGATTGTGGCTTGAAAACTAGAGGCAATGCAGAAACGTGGGTTAGCTTGCAAAATCTTGTTTCGGCAGCTAAAAAAGTTAGAAGCGAATTGGGTGGCGGTCTAAAATGACGTACAAACCAAAGTTTTCGCTAGAGGTGTTTCCGCCTAAAAGAACATCTCCAATAGGAACGATTTACGACACTTTAGACGGCTTAAGGGGCTTGGATCCAGATTTTATATCCGTAACTTACGGAACTGGAAAATCTTCGGATCGAACTGCTACTGCTAGAATCGCCAACACTATTCGATCGGAGTATGGCATTAAAACTGTTGCTCACTTAACAGCAAGATACTTGGACTATGACGATGTTGACGAAGCTTTAGACATGTTTGATAAGGCAGGCGTTAGTGGCGTTTTAGCTTTGCGCGGAGATGTTATTGAAAATCAGAATGCTGCTGGAGTGTTTAATCACGCAAGCGATTTAGTATCGTATATTCACTCAAAGCGCCCAGATTTGCCTATTTTGGGGGCGTGCTACCCAGAAAAACATCCAGAAGCTGCTACTTTGCAAGAAGACATCGATAATCTAAAGCGAAAAGTTGATGCTGGAGTAACTCACTTGATTTCGCAACTTTTTTACAATAACGATGACTTTTTGCACTTTAGGGATTTAGCTAGAAAATCTGGCATTAACGTTCCAATTGAAGCTGGGGTTATGCCTGTTGTAAACGCGAATCAAGTTAAGCGAATGACAAAAATGTGCTCTTCTAAAATAAGTGAGCCAGTTTTAGCAATGATTGAGCGATGGGGAAGTAACCCAGAAGTCTTGCAAGACGCTGGAAGCATATTTGCGTCTCAACAGATTAACGATTTAGTTGCGGAAGGCGTAGACGGAATACACTTGTACACAATGAATCGTCCTGGCGTTACTAGAAGCATTTGGTCAAACGTTAAGCCACTTTTTACTAAGATAGTGTAAATTTGTATATTTGTGGTGCAGCACAAGGGTCATGTTGTACTGCACCACAATGTACAGTGGCGTTATGAGCAGTCAAAAAAGCAGTAATAGCGATTTAGATCATAATTTAGGTACTGATTTAAAACAGCATGCGGATTTTAATTTAAGTTTTGCTAAAGAAACTGACTTATCATACAGAACTCTAGTTAAAGCTGGATTTGCTCGTCCAGAATCTGCTCGTAAAACCATAGAAGATATTTGCAAAAATTGTGAGAATAATTCAATTAATGTGCTCAAAATCTTAGAAAGCATAAATAGAGCAGAAGACCCAGATTACGCAATTTTAGCGTTTAAAGATATATATCAATCTCAGAAAAAAACTGTTGAAAATATTGCGGAGAACTCGAATAATTCATTAATAACAAGCCCACTTGCGTCTTTAATGCAAGTTCTTGGAGCATCTAAATCATTTGCGATGCTAATGAGAACGCACACTGATTTAATAAACGCTGCAGCAAATGACCCAAATCATTTACTACACATGACTTTAGAAGAACGTGTTTCGGATTTACTAGAAGCTATTCAATCTTACAGTGCAACAATAGTAAACGAAGAAAAAGAAGATTCACAAAATTTAAAAGAAGAAGACAACGTTGGCGCCAAGAATTGTAGCTCGTACACTGTTCCAATAAGCTCTATGGGTTTTGCTCAAGCTGTTTGTGCTCTTAGAGCGAGATGTCGCCAGCATATTGCTGCAATTATGGCATATGATTTGGCTAGTGCAGACCCTGTAGAATTACAGCCAGATATAAGTCGTAAACTTTCGGATGCTGCGGATGCGGCTCTTGAAGCTGCACTTGCGATAGCGCGCGGGCAAGTTTCTGGATCTTGTTGCTGCAGGTTTGCAATAATAGCAATGGGAAAATTGGGAGCGCAAGAAGTAAACTACGTTTCCGACATTGACTTAATATATGTAGTAGAACCAACTAATGGCGTTAAACAAGATGAAGCTTTGCGAGTTGGGTCTTCTATTGCACTTGTTTTGCAAAAAGTGTGTCAATCGATTGTTATGGGTTGTGCGGAGCCACCATTATGGCAAATTGATACAGCACTAAGACCAGAAGGCAAAGATGGACCTCTTGTTAGGCGCTTGGAATCACATAACGAATACTACGAAAAGTGGGCAAGTAGCTGGGAGTTTCAAGCATTACTAAAGTCGAGACCAGCCGCAGGAGACGCGCAGCTTGGTAAAGATTATAGACAAATGGCAGATTCGCTTATTTGGAAAGCGTCTGGGCGAGAACACTTTGTTGCAGATTGCCAACATATGCGACAGCGAGTAGAGTCTTTGATCCCTGCGTCTCAGCGAGATTTAGACATGAAGCTTGGGCGCGGAGGATTGCGAGATGTTGAGTTTACAGTTCAAATGCTGCAACTTGTGCACGGAAGTGAAGATAAGTCTTTGCGAGTTAGAGATACTTTAGGCGCGCTTAACGCACTATCTGCTGGAGGCTACGTTTCTAGGTCGCAAGCTGCAATTTTGGCAGAACACTACCGTTTTGAGCGAGTTCTCGAACATCGACAGCAAATGTGGAATATGCAACGCACTCATTTATTCCCAGATTTAGGTTCGCAAGGAAATGGTGGATTAGATCGCGCTAGAAGCATTAGTGCAGAAGAGCTTAATAGTAACGAGCAAATTAGGCGTCTTGCTAGAGCTGTTAGACTTAAGCCAGAAGAGCTTGTTGCGCGATTTGACAAAGCGCGCCGAGAAATTAGGCATTTGCATAAAGATATTTACTACCGTCCAATGCTGCCGATTAATGCGCAAACTGATGCGGATCCTATTGTGTTGTCTGCAGAAGCTGCGCGCGCTCGCTTTGCATCGATAGGTTTTGCTGATGCAAAAGCTGCACAAATGCATGTTGAAGCGCTTACTGATGGACTTTCACGCGCTGCTAAAATTCACAGAATTTTGCTTCCAGCAGTGTTGAAATGGCTTGGAGAAGGCCAAAATCCCGACATGGGTTTGCTTGTTTTCAGGAGACTTTCAGAGCGTTTCGGTGGTAAGAACACGTATCTTGGATTTTTGCGTGATTCTCCTAGCGCGGCTCGCAGGCTTTGTCATGTTTTGTCTGATTCGCGTTATTTAGGCGATGCAATGATGCAGTCAATACAATCTATTACTTGGCTTGGAGACGATTCGGCGCTTACACCTAGAGGCAGAGAAAGTTTAGATATGCAAACAAGCGCAATGTTGGCAAGATATTCAAGCAGCATTGTGGATTTTGCTCAGTCTTTGCGTGCTTTAAGAAGGCAAGAAATTGAGCGAGTAGCTCTTGCTTGGATGTGTGGGATTATTGACGATGATACTTCGATGCAAGCGATGAGTGATGTGTTTGATGCTGTACTTGATGCTGCTCTGCAATGGTCTATGAAAGATGCGTCTTTAAAAATGGACTTAGAAGAGAGTAAAGCTTCGATTGCCATTATTGCCCTCGGACGTTATGGTGGCAGGGAAGTTAATTTCTGTTCTGACGCGGATATGATGGTTGTTTATAAGCCGATGGCGAATGATGATGATTGCAAGATTGAATATGATTCTATATCTGATATTGCTCACCGTTTCGCGCAGACTACTGTAGACATATTGCGCAATATCCTGCAAGGTCCTCTTACTTTAGAGCCAAAAATCATGGTCGATTTAGATTTGCGACCAGAAGGTAAAGATGGTCCGCTTGTGCGTTCGCTAGAATCGTGTGAGCATTATTACCAAAAGTGGGCTAGTACGTGGGAAAATCAAGCACTTTTGCGCGCACGTTTTGCTGCAGGGTCGAAAGATTTGGCAGATGCTTTGCTAAGCGGAGTAGTAAACAATTTGCGTTATTCACCAGATCCTCTTAACGAATCTCAATTGGCGGAAATTCGTAAGCTTAAAGCGCGTATGGAAGCAGAACGCTTACCAAGAGGCGTTAGTAGAGACAGACATTTGAAGCTTGGTCGCGGTGGTTTAAGCGATGTTGAGTGGACTGTTCAGCTTTTGCAATTGCAATATGCTGGAAAATACGAGTCCTTGCGAGTAGTTGGCACAATGCAAGCGTTGAAAGCGCTTAAAGAATTGAATTTGATCGAAGATGAAGACGCAAATGTGTTAGAAAAATGCTGGCATATGTGTTCTGCAGTGCGAAATGCGAACTTCTTGTGGTCTGGTTCCTTGGAGCGCGCGGATGTTATTCCAACAGACTCTTATTCTTTAGGCGGAATCGCAACTTATCTTGGGTACGATCCAAACCAAGGTCGCGTTTTTGAAAACGATTTAATGGCTGTTATGCGTCAATGCCGCGAAGTCATGTCCCGTCTCTTCTACTGTCGCTAATAGTTAGACATTTTATTGTGTCGGTAAGTCTGACAAATCGTGTACAATCTACAAGGTCGCGTGTGGTCGCGGTCGTTTGCCAACTAGCGAAAGGTAAGCGGTTCTATTATGACGAACGCATTTTATGATTCTTCTAATCAGGTTTTTTCTCGTTGTGCAATTGCTCAATCGTTAGCAAACAAAAGCGTTGTTACATTAGACGATATTTCTACAGCTCAAATACGAATGCTATTAGATAAAGCACGATATATTGACGAGCACAGAAAAGAAGTGGCCCACACTTGCGATGGTAGAGTGTTGGCCACTCTTTTTTATGAGCCGAGCACGAGAACGCGACTAAGCTTTGAAACAGCAATGCTTCGCTTAGGTGGAAAGGTGATCGGTTTTGCGGGAGCACAGCTTTCTAGTGCAAGCAAAGGCGAAACGGTTAGCGACACTTTAAAAGTGGTGTCAAATTATGTAGATGTTGTAGCAATGCGTCATCCTAAAGAAGGTGCTGCATTTGTGGCGTCGCATGCAGGAAGTGTTCCTGTTGTTAATGCAGGAGACGGCGGCCATATGCATCCTACTCAAACTCTTGCAGATTTAGCTACAATTCTTGCGCGATTTGGCAGGCTGAATAACTTAACAGTTGGTTTATGCGGAGACTTAACATACGGTCGCACTGTTCACTCGCTTATTGAAACTTTATGCCGCTTTGGGAATGTTCACTTTGTGCTAATTAGCCCAGATGAGCTTAAAACTCCTCAGTACGTAATCGACCGCATTAACGATACGCCTTCGTGCACTTACGAAGAAACTCGCGACTTAATGGAAGTTATTGGCAGCTTGGACGTGCTTTATATGACTCGCGTGCAAGAAGAGCGTTTTACAGATCGCGAGCAATACTTGCGACTTCGTGACACTTATATTTTAACAGAAGAAAAATTGCAAAAAGCAAAATCTTATATGCCAGTGCTTCATCCGCTTCCGCGTATTAACGAAATCGCTGTTGATGTTGATGACGATCCTCGTGCAGCATACTTTGAGCAGGTTAAAAATGGCATGCTTATGCGAATGGCATTAGAAAGCTCTGTATTAGGAGATGAGCTTCCAGGATATGAGCCGACTGATTTTGTGAATATTCCTAAAGATGAGTTGGAAGCTCACGATTCTCATGGAATTTCGTTGGCTAATCCTCGCGTTCACATATCTGACGAGAATGCTCCAGAAAATCTTATATGTCCTAACTCTCGTTGCATAACAAACAGTGAGTTGACTCTTAAGCGTAGATTCTATAAAGCTGAGTCAGATAGACATGAGTATCATTGCTTGTATTGTGATGAAGAATTGCAGTGAATTCAAGTAGAATACACGTAAATAACATAATTCAAAATCAACAATAAAACTGAATAAAAAATAGAAATAAGCAAAACTAGGAGCAATATGAACGACTCACGCATGTTAACCTTGCGAAATATTGCCGTTTGGGATACTGGCGAGCGAATCGATTTGGTTATAGATGGCGTTAGACAAGACGCTTTAATTGAGAAAAACGCTCGAATTTCGGGGGAAATTGATGCAAGTGATTGGATTGTTGCTCCTGGTTTTGCAGACCCGCACGTGCATTTTAGGGATCCTGGTCAGACTGATAAAGAAACAATGATGACTGGGGGCAATGCTGCTGCTGCCGGAGGATATACGAATGTGTTGATTATGCCAAACACAATTCCAGCTGTTGACGGTGAGCCTTGGAATGATGCTCCTTTTGATGTAGAAAACGTTATAGATTTTTTGCAAAGATACGGGTGTATTTATGGCGTAAAACTGCCAGTACACTACGATTTAAGTGTTTGTGCTTCAATAAGTAGGCAAGGTTTAAAACCAAGCAATATTGAGCTCTGGAAAAAATATGTTCATGGTGTTGATGATAATCAAAAAACTTCGCCTATGAAAAAGCATCCAATTACTGCAATAAGTGATGATGGTTCTGCTGTTACAGATTCGATTTTGCTAGACGTTCTTAAAATGGCGAAAGAAACAGGATTGCCACTTGTTGAGCATTGTGAGCACCATTATTATGGTTCGGTAAACGAAGGACCAGTTGCTAAAATTCTAGGCGTTGGCGGAATTCCTGCATCTACAGAGCTTGCGATTGTTAATAGGGATATAGAAGCAGTTCGCAAAATAGGTGTTCACGTGCACTTCCAGCATGTTAGTACGGCTGCCGCTTTCGAAGCTATTCGCAAAGCCAAGAAGGAAGGTTTGCCGATTACTTGCGAAACAGCACCGCATTACGTTGCTCTTTGCGATGAGGATGTGCTTAAGTATGGGTCAATGGCAAAGATGAATCCACCGCTAAGATCTAAAGCGGATAGACAGGCAACTCTTGCTGCTATTGCAGATGGCACTATAGACATGATTGCCACGGATCACGCTCCTCACACAGCAGGTGATAAAGCTGGCGATTTTGCTAATACTCCAAATGGGATTATTGGTTTGGAATGTGCTTATGGCGTATGTCGTAAAGTGCTTGTTGACGCTGGGTATACGGATGATAAGCACTTAATTGAACTTATGTCGATTAATCCTATGCAATTTATGAGTAGAAGACCTACAGATGTTGCAGCTTTGCTTAATGTGTCTTCGCGTTGTGCCGTGAGACGAACATTAAAATTAAGTGAAACTGAACATCCAGAAAATATTGATTTAGTGCTTATTAATATGCGTGAAAAATGGAGCGTTGATGCGAATTCCTTCCATTCAAAGGCTCGTAATACTCCATTTGAAGGATGGCAGTTACAGGGAAGACCAGTTGCTACTATTGTTGGCTCAGAAATCGCCTTTTCTCGCATGTAATTTGTGTATTTTATAAATCGTGTTTTATAAGTAAAGACAAAGACTAAAAACTAAAAAATAGTTTGCGGCTAGTAGAGGAACAATATGGACGAACTGATAGAAGAAATCGCAGCGAAGCAAAACCCTACTGTTGTTGGATTAGATCCAAAGCCTGGGATTTTGCCTGCGCAAATTCTAAGTGGATTATCTGATGAAGTTTTGCAAGAAGTCGAAGATGAAGAGGCTTTGCCAACCTTGCTTGCTGCATCGTACTTTGAGTTTAATCGTGCGATTATTGATGCGATTTACGACATTGTTCCAGCTGTTAAGCCACAAATTGCAATGTACGAGGCACTTGGTTCCGCTGGAATCGACACTTATGCTATGACTTGTGATTATGCAAAATCACGTGGGTTATTTGTTATTGGTGACGCAAAACGAGGCGATATTGGTTCCACGGCAGCTCAGTATGCAGCACATTTGCGAGGATTTGCTGATCTTAATTCGTATTTTAAAGATGATTCTTACGATTTTAGCGAATCTTTAGTTAATCTTCTTAAAAGCGCTAGCACAAAAGATGTTTGGCACGAGGACTCTCTTACCGTAAACCCATATATGGGTTCAGATGGCGTTAAGCCATTTATAGATGAGGCAGTAGCGCGTAATAAAAATATTTTTGTTCTTCTGCGCACGTCTAATCCTTCTAGCAAAGAGCTTCAAGAACTTGTTGTTGAAGATGGCAAACCAGTTTATGAGCATATGGCAGGTTTGATAGAAAAATGGGGTGAATCAAATATTGGGACTAAAGGGTATTCACGAGTAGGAGCAGTAGTTGGAGCAACTCATCCAGAAGAAGGTAAGCGTTTGCGCGAGATTATGCCGCACACTTTCTTCCTTGTTCCAGGTTATGGCGCACAAGGTGGAACGGCACAAGATGTTTCTGGAATGTTTGATGAAAATGGTCGAGGTGCAATAGTGAATTCTTCTCGAGGAATTATTGGTTCTTGGCAAAAATCGCAAGATTATGTTAAAAACAAGTCTTCTCTTTCTCTTAATAATATTCTTGAGATTGTATCTGATTCTGCTCGCAAATCTGCTTTAAACATGAGAGATGATTTAAGACAAGCAGTATATAAATAAATCGTGTGTTAGTGTTAATGCAAAGCGAATCACAATTAGGAATTATTTCAAGATCATTGTGTCAAAATTGTGAATATGCGCGTGTAAAAACAATTATGCATGTATAACTAAATATAACTAAAACTGAAAATAGCTAAAGATAGCTAAATTACGCAACGATACGACTACATAAGGTAGGGTAAAACTAGATGAGTGATGGCATGTTTATTCAAACTCGAAAATCTTTGAGAAACGCCATATTTACGTTACGTGAAGACGCTTATGATTCTTCGGGTGCAGATTCTTTTAGTGCAAAAAGTTTGCACGCTGATGATTTAAAATACACTCGTCTTTTAGGTCGCCGTGCTATAGAAGTTCTTGATAATCAAAAACTTGACGAAGGTGTGTATCGCTTAGTTTTGCGCGATGATGCTATTGCTAAAACTGCCGCTCCTGCGCAATTTGTTAACTTATATTCTCCAGATTCTACAACTATGCTTCCACGACCATTTGGTGTTGCAAGCGTTGATGGAGATACTTTTAGTCTTATTTTTGCTGTTATTGGTAAAGGAACTACCGAATTTTCGGAGCTCAAAGCAGGAGATACTGTAGACGCTTTAGGCCCATTAGGATTGGGTTTTGATATTTCTAAGCCAGCACACTATGTTCTTGTAAGCGGAGGATTGGGTGTTCCTCCTTTGATTTGTGCTGCACAGGCGATTGCAAAAAACAAGAATTGCAAAGTGACTGCGGTTCTTGGATATCGCGATAACCATTTTGCTGACTCATTTATGAAGGAATACGTTGATAATGTTTATAGCATTAGCAACGCGCAAGGAACTGTTATTACTTTGCTTAATGAACTCGAGCAAGAAAATCATTTTGATTTTAATGGAGATTTGCCTATTGTTGTTCTTTCTTGCGGTCCTATGCCAATGATGAAGGCTGTAGCTCATTGGGCGCATGAGCGTAATGTTAAATGTCAATTAAGCTTAGAGGCGAGAATGGGATGCGGATATGGAACTTGTGTTGCTTGCGTTGTAGATACTTTAGAAGGAAGACTTAAAGTTTGTAACGAGGGACCAGTGTTTGACACCGAAAGATTAGGCTGGGAGTAAAAAGATATGAGTAACGAAATGAATAATGCTTTAGAAAATGCGCAAAATGGCGCACAGAATAGCGCATCAACTCTTGGGTTTGACACTAGTCATGTGTGGAAACACAGCACTAAAGTAGCTGGAGTTGAATGGAAGAATATGGTTGGGACCGCTTCTGGCACATTCCAACTTGCAGCTTGCGCGCACTTTTACGATGTGAGTCAGCTTGGAGCAATTTGTACAAAAGGTGTTTCCCCGGTTCCTTGGCAAGGAAATCCTGCTCCGCGCACTGCAGAATCGCCTTCTGGAATGGTGAATGCTGTTGGCTTGCAAAATCCTGGAGTTGACCACTATTTAGTAGATGAGTTGCCAAAGCTTAAAAAGCTGGGGGCTCTTGTAATTACTAACGTTGCAGGCCATAGTGATGACGATTATGCTCAAGTTGTTGAAAAGCTTGCAGATTCTGCTGCAGACATGCTTGAGATTAATGTAAGTTGCCCAAACGTGACTCATGGTGGAATGAGCGTTGGTACGGATCCTATTGCGCTTCATCGCTTAATTAAGCGTCTTCGCGCAATGACGGATAAGCCGATGATTGTAAAAATGACGCCAAACGTTACTGATATCGTCTCGATTTGCAAAGCTGCGGTTGATGCTGGAGCGGATGCTCTAAGCATGATTAACACTCTGGTTGGATTGCGAATTGATATTCGCACAGGCGAGCCTATTATTGCAAACCGTACTGGCGGCGTTTCCGGTCCTGCTATTTTCCCGATTGGACTTGGGTTTGTGTGGCGAGTTCGTCAAGCTATGCCAGATATTCCAATTATCGGCATTGGTGGCATTGATTCTGGCGAAAAAGCTTTGGAATACTTGTATGCTGGCGCTAATGCTGTAGAAGTTGGTGCTGCTGCTTTGGTGGATCCTACTGCTCCTATTCGTATTGCGAGAGAGCTTGATGATTTGCTTGATTCTCGTCCAAAGCTTGCGTCTTTGCTTGCAGAAGGAAAGACTTGGCGCTGAAATTAAGTATTTAAAAGGTATTTAGAAAGTATTTAAAAAAGTATTTAAAATTATTTTAAGAAAGAGAGCTAATTATGGCAGAATTAGACGAGCGTTTTACAAAGTTTTTGCTTGACTCGGGCGCGCTTAAGTTTGGTGACTTTACGTTAAAATCTGGTCGTCAATCACCTTATTTTATTAATGCTGGAGCTTTTGACGACGGCATGAAAATCGCGAGCTTAGGAGCATACTACGCTCAGCGCGTTGTTGCAGCAATTGAAGAAGGCAAACTTCCGCAAGATATTGACACTGTTTTCGGTCCTGCTTATAAGGGTATTCCGCTGGCAGTTTCTACGGCGATGGCTTTGACAAATAATCACAATATGCCTGTTGGTTTTACTTTCGACCGCAAAGAGCGAAAGGATCATGGCGACGGCGGAATTATGGTTGGAAAACCGTTAAAAGACGGCATGAAAGTTTTGCTTGTTGACGACGTGATGACAGCTGGAACTGCAGTTCGCGAAACTTTGCCAAAACTTAAAGCGGAAGCAAATGTGCAAGTTGTAGGCTTGATTTTGGCAGTAGACAGAATGGAACGCACAAAAGACAGTGAGCTTTCTGCAGTAAAAGCAGTAGAGCAGGAGTTTGGTTTCCCAGTTTTGCCAATTGCTAACGTGCGTGAAATTTTCGCTGCAGCACAAAAACTCACTAATAATGACGGAAGCGCTGTTATGGATGAGAATTTGGCTGCTCGAGCTGAAAATTATTTGCGAGAATATGGTGCATGAATTGTCTGTGCAATATAGACTTATACAATTATAGACTTGTATAATTAAGCAATTATATAAGTCATGTATGAGTTGTGTTCTTGCTATTTTATTCATACATATGTTTGTTAAATAGGAATGGCGGATTATGAAAGAGGACAATAACGAATATCAGGATTTGAATGATATAGCTTCATTTAATAATCCGCCTGAGTGTGAGCAAGATACCATTTTTGATCGGTCTAGTAATGATTCAAACAGATCATTATTAAGCGATAAGAAAGCTATTGCAGTGATTATATCTGTTTCACTTATTGCAGTAGCAATTGTTATCGGAATATGGTTATCTTTGTTTGCACATACTTCTAGTAATATAAACGCTGGCGAGCCCTCTAAAAAGTGCGTTCAGTTGCGTACACAAGTTCTTTCAGCTAAAGCTGACCTTAAAAAAATCATTTCAAGCCAAAACGTGCATGATGCTTCTGAAATAAAATCTTCCGATTTTGATGCTGATTTTGATTCAGTTAAGGATACTGTTGACGATTTTCAATCTTCCTTAAATTATGCCAATGATGATTTGAAAAATGATATTTCAGATTGTCCAGTTGGAGCCAGTTCTTACGATTCACCATCAGTCGAAAATAAGCTTTCCAACCAGTTGGATACTTTGAATAAAGATGCTGATTCGCTTAAAAAATCTTCTGATAATCTTTTAAAAACAAGTAGAACTTCTTTTGGCGATCAATTGTTAAATCTTGTTAAAAAAGCTAGAGAGCTTGTAGAAAAAGCGAAAGATTTGCCTATTTTAGCTGTTGCTTCTAAAAGTCTAGAAAATGCTATTAATGATGCTGGTAATGCTCTTGCTAAAAGCAGCAATAATTATCAAGAGTTAAAGCAGTCTTATCAAAAAATAAAAGCTGTTATAAGCCAGTACGAAGATAGAATTAAAAAAGTGAGCGATAGATTTTTAAGTAGAGATGGCAATGGGTATCCTTTTGATGCTCCACATCCTCAGGATGATCAAGGTGGCTATATTCCAATGGGTCGTAGTCAAAACTCAGAGTCGTCGGAACAAAACGATCAAGAGTAACGAATAATCACGTTAAATGCGTGTTGTTATTTTAGTTGTTATTTTAATTAGTTGACGCTTTGTGGCATAATAAGCAAGGTTTATTTCTTAGCTGTGTAAATTGCAGCTTTAATTAACGAAAGAAACGGATAACTCGTGGCACAGACTACCAATGATATTAAAAATGGATCGGTTTTGAACCTTGAAGGTCAGCTTTGGACCGTCATCAAGTTCCAGCATGTTAAGCCAGGTAAAGGTCCTGCTTTTGTGCGTACCACCATTAAGAACGTGCTCTCGGGCAAGATTGTCGACAAGACTTTTAACGCCGGCATGAAAATGGAGTTCGAGACCGTTGATAATCGCACTTTGCAGTACTCTTATGAAGATGGCGATAACTTCGTCTTTATGGATATGAACACTTATGATCAGGTTTATATTCCTAAGGACTTAGTTGGTGAACAAAGCAAGTATTTGCTTGAAGGCACTGATTGCATTGTAAGTTTCCATGACGGCACTCCTTTGAGCGTTGAGCTTCCAGCTTCTGTAATTTTGACCATCACTCACACTGAACCTGGTTTGCAAGGTAACCGTTCTAACGCTGGCACAAAGCCTGCAACTGTTGAAACTGGTGCTGAGATTCAGGTTCCACTGTTTGTTGGCGAAGGTGAAAAGGTGAAGGTTGACACTCGTGACGGCTCTTACCTTGGTCGTGAAAACTAATTAAATTTTTTGTATAAAGCGACTCGGCGGCGATTCTTGTTGCTGAGTCGTTTTATTTTGCAATAGCTATTTTGTGCAATATTTGATATATATTGATGTAAGTTTAATTCTTGTAGACTTTAAGGATCTATAAGATTATGTAGTTTGATAGAAAGACGATACTATGGCACGCTCCACCGCTCGCAAAAGGGCTTTGAATACGCTGTATGAGGCAGATGAAAAGAATCAAAATATTCTTTCTTTGCTTGAAGAACGTTTGAAGGAGCCAGGTGCGCAAACTCCTCTTCCAGATTATGCTGTTGATATTATTCGAGGAGTTGGTGAGCGTAGAAATAGGATTGATAAGACGTTGAATCGTTATTCTACTGGCTGGAAAGTCGGAAGAATGGCGGTGATTGATCGTAATATTTTGCGAATAGCTGTATGGGAGATTCTCTTAAACGACGAAGTGCCAGATAAGGTTGCTATCGATGAGGCTATTTCTCTTGCAAAAATGTATAGTGATGATGATGCTATTGCGTTTATTCATGGCTTGTTAAGCGCGATTATGGCAGACAAAGAAGCTTGCTTAGCAAAGTTTAATGGTGAGGCATCTGCGGAAGATACTGCTGGAGAAGTTAATGAAACTGAAGCAGCTGATTCTTCAGATGTTGAACAATCTTCTAATGAATCTAATGCTGATTCTGTTGAGTGAATTTAAAATTGCGTGTAATCCGTTTAGTGCAGTAGCATTAAGCGGATTTTTTTTTATTATGAATTCGTAGTAATGAATTCGCAATAATAATTTGCATTAAGAAATTGTTGATAGCTATTATCGGCGCGTCGCCGTCCGCCAATCTGAGTAAACTTGCCACGAATAACCTAAAGCCATAAGGGGGTTAAGGTGGGCTATAACGACACCTTCGCCGGATTCGGCACTGATGATGCAGTATTAGTATTGGAAGACGGACAAGTTTACGTTGGTAAACCATTTGGCGCAAAAGGTTCTACGCGCGCTGAAATCGTGTTCTCTACAGGAATGACTGGTTACCAAGAAACGCTTACTGATCCAAGTTATGATCAACAAATAGTTGTTCAAACGTTCCCACACATAGGAAATACGGGAATTAACAATGAAGACCCAGAATCTTCAAAAATATGGGTTGCAGGATACGTGGTAAAAGCTCCAAGCCCTATTGTTAGCAATTGGAGATCCACTGGTTCCTTGGAAGATGATTTAGAAAAACAAGGAATAGTAGGAATCAGTGGTATTGATACGAGAATGCTGGTACGACATTTACGCTCAGTTGGCGTTATGCGTGCCGGCATTTTTTCTAATGAAGCACTGATAGACAAAGCTACTGGAGCAATTCGTACAGTTGCGTCTTTTGTGAATGAGATTAAACAAACTCCTCAAATGCAAGGCTTGCGACTAACAGACGAAGTTAGTACACAAGAAGATTATACGATTGAGCCTTGTGGAGATTACGAAGGCAAGGAGCCTCTTTACACTGTTGTAGCTGTGGACTTTGGTATAAAAGCCATGACTCCGCATCGTTTGGCACAGCGCGGATGCCGTGTACACGTTGTAAGCTCCTCAATAAGCTTTGAGTCACTTCAAGCGCTTAATGCAGATGGCGTGTTCTTCTCGAATGGACCAGGTGATCCTGCTCAAGCAAATCGAGAAGTGGAATTATTACGTAACGTGTTAGACGCAGGATACCCATTCTTTGGAATATGCTTTGGAAACCAACTTTTAGGTCGCGCGCTTGGGTTTGGAACGTACAAGCTTAAGTTTGGTCATCGTGGCATAAATCAGCCTGTAAAAGACGTGACTACTGGAAAAGTGGAAGTTACGGCTCATAATCACGGCTTTGCTGTAGACGCTCCTATTGGTGAGACTATCCAATCGCCTTATGAAAATGGACATTTTGGTCGCGTAATAGTGTCTCATGTGGATCTTAACGACAATGTTGTAGAAGGCTTACAATGCCTTGATATTCCAGCTTTTTCTGTGCAATATCACCCAGAAGCAGCCGCAGGACCTCATGATGCATCGTACTTGTTTAACCGCTTTGTAGAACTTATGCAAAATCACAAGAATAAGAGCGAAAAATAGTAGGTATAAAGGGATAAAAGGAATTTATAATGCCAAAACGTGCTGATATTAAATCCGTAATGGTTATTGGTTCTGGTCCAATCGTAATTGGTCAGGCTGCAGAATTCGACTACTCTGGAACGCAAGCTTGCCGAGTACTTCACGAAGAAGGAATCCGCGTAATTCTTGTAAACTCTAATCCTGCTACTATTATGACGGACCCAGAGCTTGCAGACGCAACATATATTGAGCCGATAGACACGGCAATTTTGGAGCGCATTATTGCTAAAGAGAAGCCAGATGCGCTTCTTCCAACATTAGGTGGTCAAACTGCTCTTAATGCCGCAATGGACTTGGGTCGTGCAGGAATCTTAGAAAAGTATAATGTAGAGCTTATTGGTGCATCTCTTGAGGCAATCGACCGCGGCGAAGACCGTGAGCTTTTCAAAAAAGTTGTCGAAAAAGCTGGAGCCGAAAGCGCAAAATCCTTCATTGCTCACTCAATTGAAGAAGTAGACAAAATTGTTGAAACACTAGGATACCCAGTTGTTGTGCGTCCAAGCTTCACAATGGGTGGCTTAGGCTCTGGAATTGCTCACAATCAAGAAGAATTACATCGCATTGCAGGAGCAGGTATTCACTATTCTCCAACAGACGAAGTGCTTATTGAAGAAGGCATTGAAGGCTGGAAGGAATTTGAGCTTGAGCTTATGCGAGATTCCAAAGACAACGTTGTTGTTGTGTGCCCAATTGAAAACGTTGATCCTGTGGGTGTTCACACTGGAGATTCGATTACAGTTGCTCCATGCTTTACGCTAACAGATCGCGAGTATCAAAAGATG
Source organism: Gardnerella vaginalis (assembly GCF_040427915.1). Lineage (NCBI taxonomy): Bacteria > Bacillati > Actinomycetota > Actinomycetes > Bifidobacteriales > Bifidobacteriaceae > Gardnerella > Gardnerella vaginalis. Next base: position 1,252,395 of record NZ_JBETXJ010000002.1, read on the forward strand.
CGCGATATTGGTATTGCAATTATTCGAGGCGTTGGCGTTGATACCGGCGGATGCAATATTCAGTTCGCAATCAACCCTCAAACTGGTCGCATTATCGTAATCGAAATGAATCCGCGAGTTTCGCGTTCTTCTGCGCTCGCATCTAAAGCAACTGGTTTCCCGATTGCAAAAATCGCTACAAAACTTGCTCTCGGCTACACTTTGGACGAAATTCAAAACGATATTACGCGTTCAACTCCTGCAAGCTTTGAGCCAACGATTGACTATGTTGTAACTAAGATTCCGCGCTTTGCTTTTGAAAAGTTCCCTGGAGCAGACACTACGCTTACTACTTCTATGAAGTCGGTCGGCGAAGCAATGGCTTTGGCTGGAAACTTCCAGGAATCTCTTGGCAAAGCAATGCGCTCAATCGACAAGCGTCACGCTTGCTTTAACTGGGACGGCGAGCGCCCAAGTAAAGAAGAAGTTAGTAAGCTTCTTGAAGAAATGCACACTCCAACCGAGCACCGCTACTTGCAAATTCAGCGCGCGCTATGGGGTGGGGCTACACCTGAGCAGATTTTTGACGCAACAAAGATAGACCCATGGTTTGTTGAGCAGCTTTCGTTAATTAACAAAACAGCTTTAGAGGTTCGTGAAGCAGAAAATTTGACGCCAAAAGTGTTAAAGAATGCTAAGCTTGCTGGTCTTTCGGATGTTCAAATTGCGCATTTGCGTAATCTTGGCGATGAAGGCGAAAACATGGTTCGTGAGCTGCGTTGGGCGTATGGATTGCATCCTGTTTACAAAACGGTTGACACGTGTGCTGCCGAATTTGATGCTGTAACGCCTTATTACTATTCTTGCTACGCTGACGAAAGCGAGCTTAAGCCACGCGATCGCGAAGCTGTAATCATTCTTGGCTCTGGTCCAAATAGAATCGGCCAGGGTATTGAGTTTGACTACACTTGCGTTCATGCTGTTCAGGAATTGGGTAAGGATTACGACACAATCATGGTCAATTGCAATCCTGAAACAGTTTCTACAGACTACGATATGTCGGATCGCCTTTACTTTGAGCCTCTTACTTTTGAAGATGTGCTCGAAATTTACCAAGCAGAAAAGAAGCTTGGTCCAGTAAAAGGCGTGATTGTGCAGCTTGGTGGTCAAACGCCACTTTCGCTTGCTGCGCGTCTTAAAGCTGCAGGAGTGCCAATTTTGGGAACTACGCCTGAGGCTATTGATTTGGCAGAAAATCGTGAGCTTTTCGGTGAGGTTCTTCGCCAAGAAGGCATGAATGCTCCGCGCTACGGCACTGCATTAAGTCTTGAAGAGGCTAAGGATGCAGCTCACGCAATTGGCTACCCGGTTCTTGTGCGACCAAGCTACGTGCTTGGCGGTCGTGGCATGGAAATCGTGTACGATGATGCTCAGCTTGCAAAATATGTGGATCGCGCTTTACAGGAAGCTCAAGCAGACACTGTTGTTTCTGGTCGTTTGCCTTCGCCGCTTTTGATTGATAAGTTCCTTCAGGACGCTATTGAGATTGATGTTGACGCACTTTACGACGGCAACGAGCTTTATATTGGTGGAATTATGGAGCATGTTGAGGAAGCTGGCGTTCACTCTGGTGATGCTGCTTGCACTCTTCCTCCAAGCACGCTTTCGGATGATCAAATTCGCCGTCTTAGGGAGGGCACGCTTTCGATTGCTCGCGGATGCTCAGTTCGTGGTCTTATTAATGTGCAATATGCTTTTATGGCAAACACTTTGTACGTAATTGAGGCGAATCCTCGAGCGTCTCGTACTGTTCCGTTTGCGTCTAAAGCTACGGGAGTTGCTCTTGCTAAAGCTGCTGCTCGAATTATGGCTGGCGAAACAATCGCACAGCAGCGAAAGCGCGGTCTTCTTCTTCCTAAGGGAGATGGTGGAGATATTCATCCAGGCCAGCAGGTTGCTATTAAAGCTTCCGTTTTGCCTTTCAAGCGTTTCCGCACGCCTGTTGGTCGCACAGTCGATATTTTGCTCGGACCAGAAATGCGCTCTACTGGAGAAGTTATGGGCTTCGACCGCGACTTCCCGCATGCTTTTGCTAAGAGCCAGCTTGCAGCGTACAAGGGCGGTTTGCCTACAAGTGGCAACGTGTTTGTGTCTGTAAGTGATGCAGATAAAAGGCAATTGCCGCTACTTGCAGTGCGCCTAGTAGAGCTTGGATTTACTATTTGGGCGACCGAAGGTACGGCTTCTGTTCTTCGACGCTACGGCATTGATTCTGTGATTGTTGATAAGCTTTCCAGCCAAGGCGACACGGCGAAGGATGTGCGAAATGCTGAGCCTTCGCATGAAAGAATCGGCAAAAACGTGGTTGAGCTGATTGAGAATGGTAAGATTGATATGGTGTTGAACACGCCGAATTCAAGAGGGTCGCGTACGGATGGTTATGCTATTCGTGCAGCTGCTGTTGCAGCAGACCTTCCGCAATTCACTACAATTACGGAGTTTGCACCAGTTCTTATGGCTATAGAAGCTGTTAAGAACAACGATTACCAGGTGATGAGCATTCAGGAGCATGCCAAGCAACTGTTTGCAATCGAGAAGGCAGAAAACGAAGAAAGTCGGGCTTAATACATGACCGAAAGCATACGAGAGCAGGAATTGCAGGCGCAAAGATCCGATTTTGGATTGCGTCTAAAAAACGCTATGGCAAAATACGGTCCATTATGCGTTGGTATAGATCCGCACCGCAAGATGCTGCTTAATTGGGGATACAAGATGGATGCTCAAGGAGCAGAATTGTTCTCCATGCGTATGCTTCAGGCCATGAACGGCAGAGCTGCTGCCGTAAAATTCCAGTCGAGCATGTTCGAGCGCTACGGGTCTAAGGGGTTCGCAGCGCTCGAACGAGTGCTGTATGCTGCAAGGCAAATGGACGTAATTACTATTGTGGATTGCGGTCATGGTGGATTGTCTACGACAATCTCTGCGCTTGCCGACGCATACTTTAAGCCAGATGCGCCTCTTCTTACTGATGCTATTACGCTTCTTCCGTATTACGGAGCTAGGTCAATGGGTGGGTTGATTAATGAGGCTCTTAATAATGGCAAGGGAGTGTTCATTGCTTCGCTAACGTCTAATCGCGAAGGCGCTAGCTTGCAAACTGCTATTCGCCAGACTGGTTCCTACCGCGGCACAACTGTTGCTCATGGTATTGCTCAAACTGCGCAAATTTTTAACAACAATACAAAAGGCATGGGTTCTGTTGGCTTAATTGTTGGAGCTACTATTGGGGATTGGATGAATGGAGGTGGAATAGATTTAACGAGTTTTACTGGTCCTATTCTTTCTCCAGGTTACGGCTGGCAGGGAGCGGAAGCTAACGATTTGAAAACGGTTTTTGCTGGTACGCATGGAAATGTTTTAGTAACAGTTTCTAGGTCTATTGCTTCTCATGGTCCAGATATTGGTGCATTATCTACTGCAACTGAACGAATAGCTTGGGATATTCGTCAAGCTTTAATGGATTCATGAAAATTATTTAAGAGAGTCAAATATGGTTAGTTTAAACGATACACAGAGTATGCCAGTCGCTACTAAAAGGCGTTTGATTGTTCTTACTGGTCCTACTGCAGCTGGTAAGGGCACTGTTGAGGGAGTATTGCGCGAAAAACATCCTAATATTTGGCTTTCTGTTTCTGCTACTACTCGCAAGCCTCGTTATGATGAGTTTAATGGAATTCATTATTGGTTCATTGATGAAGAGGAGTTTGAGCGCAGGAAGAAGAACGGTGAGTTTCTGGAGACTGCTCTTGTTCATGGAATGGCACATTATGGCACTTTAATTCAGCCTGTTTTAGATCATCTTGCTCAAAACGTTCCAACTCTTTTAGAAATTGATCTTCAGGGAGCTAGAAGAGTAAAGCAAGAGGCTTCTAGACTTGGCTTGGAAGTTGTGTACGTGTTTATTGCCCCTCCTAGCTTTGAAGAGCTTAAACGCCGACTTATTGGTAGAGGCACTGAAACTCCTGAGCAGCAGGCTAAGCGTTTGCAAACCGCTAAAGTAGAAATGGCTGCGTCTAGCGAGTTTGATTTTGTGATTGTTAATGATGATGCTCAGCGCGCTGCAGATGAACTTTGGAAGATAATAGCTAAAGAATACGATTTAGATTAATTTAGATTAATTTAAATGAGTAATTCCTAAATATCCTTGCGATAGCTTACAATAGTCTACTTGGAAACTATTGTGGCACCATAGAATATGGAGAACATTATGGCATTGGGCACTAAGCCAACACCTACGGGACTTGCAAATCCGCCTATTGATGATTTGATGCAGCATGCGGATTCCAAGTATGCGCTTGCCTTGTTTGCCGCAAAACGAGCACGGCAGATTAATTCTTATTTCACTCAGCTCAACGAAGGATTGTTGCAGAACGTCGGTCCTCTTGTTGATTATAGAAACCAAGAGAAGCCTCTTTCTATCGCATTCCGAGAAATTAATAAAGGTTTGCTGGTGGAGAATCTTGGTGAAGATGATATGAATGAGGGAAATTAAGTTTTCTTTACATTTTTAATTGCAGCCGTATTATCCTATGCTTGTTGGTATTGGATATGCGGCTGTTATTGGTTTTAGCGCGTAAGTTTTAATTTTTTTTTAATTAAAGGGGAGTTATGTCGGAAGCTAAACTTATTTCTGCAGAATCCGTTACAGAAGGTCATCCCGATAAGCTTTGTGATCAGATTGCAGATGCGATTCTAGATGATATGCTTCGTCAAGATTCTCATGCGCATGTTGCTGTTGAAGTTTGTGCATGCGTAGGACAATTTGTAGTCTTCGGGGAAGTTAGGGGAGAAGTGTACACCGACATACCAGGCATTGTTAGAAAAGTTGTACGTGAAGTAGGATACAACAGTTCAACTGTTGGCTTGGATGCTGATTCATGTGGAGTAATGGTATCTTTAACAGAGCAAAGTGCAGAAATAAATCAAGGTGTTTCTAGGTTAAATCTTGAATCTGAAAGCTTAGCGTCTAAAGAAGATCGTTATAAAAGCCAAGGTGCAGGCGATCAAGGTGTTATGTTTGGATATGCTAGCGATGAGACAGACGCTTATATGCCCCTTCCAATATATCTAGCTCATCAGCTTGCCCAGCGCTTATCCTACGTACGAAAAGCTGGAATTGTATCTAAACTTAGACCGGACGGTAAAACACAGGTTACAATCGAATATGATGAATGTGGTAACCCTGTTCGTTTAGATACTGTTCTTATTTCAACACAGCATGACCCAGATGTGAGTCCTGATTGGCTTAGAAATCAGCTTGTCCAAAATGTTGTAGAGCCTGTTCTTAACAAAGTGCTAGGGAAAAACGTAAATCATAATGATTACAGAATGCTTGTAAATCCAACTGGATCTTTTGTTTTGGGTGGTCCTGCAGCAGATTCTGGTTTAACAGGCAGGAAAATTATTGTAGACACTTATGGTGGAGCCGCTCATCATGGTGGTGGTGCTTTCTCTGGCAAAGACCCTAGTAAAGTGGATCGTTCTGCAGCATACGCTGCGCGTTGGGTTGCTAAGAATCTTGTCGCCGCAGGTTTAGCACATAAGGTAGAGGTACAAGTTGCATATGCGATTGGAATTGCAGAACCTGTTAGCGTAAATGTAGAAACTTTTGGAACCGAAGCAAATGGAATTACTCGTTCGGATATTTCTAAGATTGTTCGAAAAGTCTTTGATTTGCGCCCAGCAGCAATTATCGACGAGCTTGATTTGCTTCAACCAATCTACTCGAAGACTTCTGCTTATGGGCATTTTGGAAGAACAGATGTTGATTTTCCTTGGGAAAGACTTAATCGTGTTGATCAGATTAAGAATGAGGTAAAATCTTTAAAAAATTGATTTAGGATTTAAAAGGATGTGCTAATGCTTGAGCAGCCTTCACTTGATGGTTTAGCGCGCAAACCACGTAGGCGTAAGAAGAGTGATTCAATACAGAGTCAAGCTGATAATCGCCCTATTGCTCATATTGTGCTGGATGTTCAAGCATCTCATCTCGGTAAAACTTTTGATTACATTGTTAGCAAAGATCAGGATGATTACGCTAAGCCAGGGTGTATGGTCCGTGTCAAATTTGGTGCTAGACGCGTAAATGGAATTATTTGGGGTAGGAGTGAATCAAGCACAACACCAATATCTTCATTAAAGTTTATTGAAAAAATTATTCCAATAGGAGAAGTAGTTTCTAAATCTTTTATGGAAGATATTGCTTCAATAGCTAATGCTTATGGCGGAACAAGAGCTAATATTATTAGGCTTGCTTTACCTAGAAGAATTGCTGGTGTAGATAAAGAAAATTTGCTGGACGATATTCATTTATCTAAAAGAGTAAAGTGGATTAACGAATTACAAAAAAATTTTAGGTCTAACAATACTTGTGAAATATCTCAATACGATGGAAGTGAGAATCTTAGAAAAACAACAGATGCTCGTATGATTGCATCCTACCAGAATGCGAATCTTCTTAAGCAATCCTTAGAGGATGTTCAGAAACCGTATTATTTTCATCATGAAAATAGTTCACTTTCGAATAATTATAAAAATAATTGCAAAGCTTTTCTTATAGATGCTTTACCAGGATCAATGAGATGGTCTCAGGATTTAGCGTGGATTATTGTAACTGCAATAAGAGCGGGTCGCCAAGTTGCTGTTGTTCTTCCTACAATTCGCGAAGTAAACGATGTTATGCGCTCCCTCATGGTTTATGGTCTTAAACCTTATAAAAAATCGCAGAATCCAAGTGGAAGTTTAAGTGGGGATGTTGCTCGTCTTTGTGCATATGATTCTCCAGCAGACAGGTATAGAGCGTGGAGAGCTATAGAAAAAGGAATTGTTCCATGTGTTTTAGGAACAAGATCTGCAATGTATGCTCCTGTTGAATCGCAAGCACTTTTTGTGATTGTAGAAGATAGCGCATATCAGTACGCAGATGGTATGATGCCCTATGCTCAAGCTAGAGGCGTTATGCGATTACGTGCACAAAATCATAATGGTGTTTTCATAACAATGTCTTTTGCTAGAAGCGTGATAAGTCAAGACGAATTAAAAGGAAAAAATCTTGCTGCAAAAGTAAGTGGACCTTTAATTGAAATTAAGCCATTTAATACTATTGTGAATAATGCCTGCCCATGGGTTCGTCTACTTAATTCTGATAACCTTAATAAGATAAATGATCCGAGTGCAGGATCTAGAATACCGTATACTGCATTAGCGTCGATTAGACAAACTTTAGACGCAAATATGCCTGTTTTACTTGTTACAGCACAAGACGATACTGTTCAGCGTGCTGCATGTAAAAAATGCCACAGTATGGCTCGTTGTAAGCGCTGTACAGGTCCTCTTGACTTACCTATAGATGGTTCTGCTCCTAAATGCGCATGGTGTGGAAGTGCTGCGATTGGATGGAAGTGCTCGAATTGTTCTAGTGGATCTAACTTTATCGAGGCTATTCGTGTTGGAGTTAATTTTACTGCCAAGGAAATATTTAAGATTTTTAAGGATGTTCCAATTATTATATCTTCTGCGAAGCAGAAAAGTGGTGTTATAGAGTGGATTGATCAGAAGCCGATGATTGTCATTTGTACTTTAGGAGCAGAACCTCGAGTTTTAAGCTCATCTAAAGATTCTTGCGGAGAATATGGTCTTGTTGCGATTTTAGACGCGTGGACGAGTCTTTACAACACTGGTTTAGATTCTCGAATAGACACTTTGAATGCTTGGATGAAAGCAGCTTCAATGTGTGCGTCAAAAAACAGAGGTGGAAGCGTTCTTATTTTGGGTGAAACTTACGATATTCTCGCTAAATCTTTGGAAGAATGGGATTCATCACTTCTTTCTAAACAAGAGTTGCAAGAAAGAAGTGAAGCACTTCTTCCGCCAACTGTATGCGTCGCAAGAATATGGGGTTTTAGGCAGGCTGTAATAGATACGCTTAATGCTATAGGTGCAATGAGTGTAGATGTAAGCGAAGATATTACAAAAGTCGCAAGCAAAAATGGTGATTTAGATAGTTCTAGTAATCTTCCAATGTTAAAAGTTGAAACTAAAAATAGTGATTCTAACGATGATTCTGATGAATCCGAATATCTTCCTCCTTTACTTGGAATTGTTCCAATGAAGCCTCCTTCAACATTGCACGAGCAAAATTCTCAACGCTTTGAAGAGTTAAACGACAGAGTTAAAGCAGTTGTGAGAGTGCCGTTAGAGTATAGAGATGAATTAGTTAGTCGTTTGAAAAAAGAATGCGCAAAGCATTTTGCAATGCGGAAAAATGGCGAATTAAAATTTAGTGTGGATCCTAAGGATTTGTAAAATCGCATAAACTTATTAATAAAGACTTATAAATAAAGAGGTTAAAATGGTTGAAAAATGCTACAATTGCGCGGTTTTGGGGAATCCCATATCGCACTCTCTGTCTCCAGTCCTGCATAATGCTGCATATAAGGCATTGGGCTTAAATAATTGGCATTATGGTAAAGAAAAAGTTAGCGAGGAAGACTTAAAAGATTTTATTGCAAATCTTGACGATTCCTGGAAAGGCTTAAGCCTTACAATGCCACTTAAAAAAACAATTATGAGCCTAGGTGTAGCTTGCGACTATTGGTCTAAAACGCTTGGTGTTGCAAATACTGCTGTGTTTAGTAAAAAGCCATGCTTAGAAAATCCTGAGACGATTGAGCTTTGTAACACAGACGTAAATGGGATTGTTGTGGCATTAATGCGCTCTTTAAAATCTCAAATATTAAACGCTAAAAGTGCGGTTATTATTGGCAGCGGAAACACTGCGTCTTCTGCAATGGCAGCTTTAATAGAAATTGCTCAAGGCTCAAAATTGAGCAAAATTAGTGTTGTTGCAAGATTGCAAAGCGATGGTAAAACCGTTAAAGGCGTTAGTAGATTTAACGATTTAGTAGATAAACATAACTCGGATTTTCCAAATAGCAGAAGAATAGAGCCGTCTAACTTGAATCTTAAAAACAAACGCGATTACAAGCCTGTTTGCGGTATAGAATTCCCTACTATTGATCCTGAATTTATAAAAATATCGCAAGATATAGAAAAATGTGATAAATCTCACATTCTAGAATCTATTTCTTCATTGGATGCAATTGAAGCAATTGCAAACGCAGATATTGTTATAAGCACTGTTCCAGCTCATGTAGCAGACGGATTAGCGCTAGCTTTGTGTGAATATTGCCAAGAAAAGTCAATAAAACATTTAGGAGCTTTGCTAGACGTTGTATATGATCCTCGACCAAGCCAGATACTTAAAGTTTGGAGAAAATACGGCATTGGTATTGGCGGAGAAGAAATGCTTTTACACCAGGCATTAGATCAAGTAAAACTCATGACTTTTGAATATAGATATGCGAGTGATGATTCTAGTGATGATTCTTGCACAAACAAACACCAATCTGACAAGGCTCCAGATTACGATTACATAAGAAGTTGCATGGAAAAAGCATTGCAGGAGGCGTTATGAGAACTGAAAATAGTGAATTCTCGCAGGTGGCAAGCGATTTTGAAGTAATGCTCATTACTGGCATGAGCGGCGCTGGCAGATCTCATGCAGCAAATGCTTTGGAAGACATGGGCTGGTATGTTATTGATAATCTTCCTCCAAAGCTACTTATTCCTCTTGTAGACATGATGACATCTTCTGGATCTAAAGTTCATAAGCTTGCAGCAGTTATTGACGTAAGATCACGCGGGTATTTTGATGATTTATTTGCTGTTTTGGGTCATATAGATGATTTAGGCGTAAAAACTCGAATACTATTTTTAGATGCATCTGATTCTGTGCTTATTAAAAGATATGAGTCAGTGCGCAGACCACATCCTTTGCAGCGCGGAGGAAGACTTATAGATGGTATTTTGGAAGAGCGTGAGCTTTTAGGCCATCTTAAAGATTGCGCGGATATTATTATCGATACTTCAAATCTTAGTATTCATCAGCTTTCCACTAAACTTTATGAAGGGTTGCTTGGAAAAGGATCTTCTACAGTATCTGTTCACATTTTTAGTTTTGGGTTCAAGTACGGAATGCCGATGGATGCCGATTTTGTGGCAGATATGCGATTTTTGCCCAATCCATTTTGGGTTCCAGAGCTTAGAGATTTAACAGGAAAAGATAAAGCAGTTAGCGATTATGTTCTTAAAAATCCAGCGGCAAAAGAATTCTTAGACTCTTACGAAAAAGCTCTTCTTACTGCAATCGATGGTTTTGCAAAAGAAGATAAGCATTATGTAACAATTGCTGTTGGATGCACTGGGGGTCAGCATAGGTCTGTAGCTATTAGCATAGAGCTTGCAAGACGACTAAAATTAAGAGGATTGCAGGTTACAGTATCTGCTAGAGAGATGAGATCTAGAACATGATTTAATTTCTCCTATAGGATTATGTAATATAAAAAGCAGAACTATAAAAGGTAAAATGTCCAAGTCATTGGGTATCACAGAAAGCCGAGCATGTAGGTGTTTTGCACATTGTGCAACGGCATCTTGTATGAATCCCAACGCATACTCTAAGAAGAACAAAATAGGAGGTTTCCCTTGGCTCTTCTTGACGACGTAAAGAACGAACTCGTCGCAAATAATAGTGAGCTACCAGCGGTTGTTATGGCTCAGGCAGCAGCAATGATGCGTTTTGGTGGCGGCTTAAGGCCAGTTAATAATCAGGCTGTGATTCGTGCACAGTTTGATTCTCTAAGCGCAGCGCAATGGCTTGTAGATACGCTTGTGACGTGTTTCCAAAGAGAAGCAACGATTTCTCAAACTACTCGTCAGACTCCTACAGGTGTTGTTACTCGTTACGATGTTCTTGTGGAGCGAGGTGCTGCAGCTTTGGCTCTACAATCAGGTTTGTTGGACCGTCGTATGCATATCGTTGCTGGTCTTGCCCCTGAAATTGTTGGTGGAAGTATTGCGCAGGTTAAAGCTGCGTGGAGAGGTGCTTTCTTAGCTCATGGGGCTATATCCGATCCTGGAAAGGCAAGCTATTTAGAGATTGTTTGCCCAACTCATGAGGCTGCTACGGCGTTGCAAGCAATGGCAGCACGACTTGGAGTTGGTGCAAAGGCGCGCAAAGTTAAAAGCTCTGAGCGTGTTACTTTGAGAGATTCTGACGCTATTGAGCGCATGCTGATTTTGATTGGAGCTCCTCGTTCTGCTCGAGAATGGACTGGTAAGCGTTCTGATGGTGAAGCAAGAGGAAAAGCTAATCGACTGGCAAACTTTGATGATGCTAACATGCGCAGAAGTGCTAAAGCTGCAGCGGAAGCATGTGAGAAAGTTCGTCACGCTTTTGATATTCTTGGAGACGATATTCCAGAGAATCTTTTAATGGCGGGAAAGTTGCGATTGCAGCATAGTGATGCAAGTCTAGAAGAACTTGGTCATTTAGCGGATCCTCCGATTACAAAAGATGCTGTTGCTGGTCGTATTCGTAGGCTTTTGCAGCTTTGTGCTAAAGTAGAAAAGTCGCGAATGTAATTGCTTTTTGACTAAGTATTTATTCGTATTAGCCGCATACTTTGAGTATGCGGCATTTTTGTAGTTTTTTATTATCTGATTTTGGGCGTGCTTGTTGCGCACATGCGATATAATTGCTCATGGAATTTATAGACGTTTTAGCTTTGCTTTCGTCTTTTTCTTGTTAAATTCGCCATCATGATTGGTTGAATCATGTTTTGGAAAGGATACCAATGAAGACACTTAAAGATTTGGGAGATTTGAGCGGCAAGCGCGTACTCGTTCGTGCTGATTTTAATGTTCCTCTCAAGGGCACGACTATCACAGACGATGGTCGCATTAAGGCTGCTTTGCCAACGATTAAAGCTTTGCGTGAGCAGGGTGCCAAGGTTATTTTAATGGCCCATCTTGGACGTCCAAAGGGTCAGGTTGTTCCAGAGCTTTCTTTGGCTCCAGTAGCGGCTCGCTTAGGTGAACTTCTTGGTGTTAATGTTGTTTTGGCTGCAGATACTTATGGTGAAGATGCTCAGGCTAAGGTAGCTGCCATGAATAATGGCGACGTTGTTTTGCTTGAAAACGTTCGTTTCAACGCTGAAGAAACCAGTAAGGATGCGTCCGAACGCGCTGAATATGCTAAGAAGATTGCTGCTCTTGGAGAAGTTTTCGTTTCCGACGGTTTCGGTGTTGTTCACCGCGCCCAGGGTTCAAATTACGATGTTGCTGCCGATCTTCCAGCTGCTGCTGGCTTGCTTGTTGAGAAGGAAGTTAAGGCTCTTTCTCGCGCAACCGAAAATCCAGAGCGTCCTTTGACAGTAGTTCTTGGTGGATCTAAGGTTTCCGACAAGCTTGGCGTTATTGAAAACTTGCTTTCTAAGGCTGATCGTCTTGTTATTGGCGGCGGTATGGTGTTCACTTTCTTGAAGGCTTTGGGTCACGAAGTTGGTACTTCTCTGCTTGAAGAGGATCAGCTCGAGAAAGTTAAGGGTTACATTGAAACCGCTAAGAAGAACGGCGTTGAGCTTGTTCTTCCAACCGATATTGTTGTTAACGCTGGCTTCCCAGCAGGAGACACTCCAGTTGCTCCAGAAGTAGTTCCAGCAGATGCTATTCCTGCAGACAAGATGGGCTTGGATATTGGTCCTGATTCTCAGAAGCTTTTCCACGACAAGATTGTTGATTCCAAGACTGTTGTTTGGAATGGACCAATGGGTGTGTTCGAGGTTCCAGAGTTTGCTGCTGGTACTCGCGCTGTAGCACAAGGTTTAGTTGATGCAACAAAGAATGGCACTTTCACTATCGTTGGTGGTGGCGATTCTGCTTCTGCAGTTCGTAACCTTGGCTTCCCTGAAGATGGATTCTCGCACATTTCTACTGGCGGTGGTGCTTCTCTCGAATTCTTAGAGGGTAAGACTCTTCCAGGTTTGAGTGTGCTTGAGTAAATGACTTTAAAATTATTGTGCCGACTTCGATTTTATAAATTCTTTTTGTAGATCGGGGTCGGCATAATGTTAATCTTTCGAATAGTTGATTCTTAAGGGTGATTATGGTTGTCAATAGGAAACCGATAGTTGCAGGCAATTGGAAGATGAATTTTAATCACCTTGAAGCCACTCATTTTATTCAAAAATTCTGGTGGCGTCTATGTGATTCTCACTTCGATTGTAAAAAATGCGATATTGCTCTTATGCCATCGTTTACGTCCTTAAGAAGCGTGCAAGTATTAGTTGAGTCTGATAATCTTCCTATTCTTTATGGCGCGCAAGCAGTTTCCGTTACAGCTCAAGGCGCGTTTACTGGAGATGTTTCTGCAGATATGCTTGCAAGCTTGGGCTGCTCAATGGTGATTGTAGGTCATTCTGAGCGACGCAAGTATCATCCAGAAGATGATGCGAATATTGTTGACCAAGTGCGAGCTGTGCTTGCTGCTGGTATGCAACCTATTCTTTGCGTTGGTGAAAGTTTTGAAGAGCGCAAGCAGGGTATAGAGCTTGATTTTGCAGTTGGACAGGTTCACGACGTTACTCGCGATTTGGATTCTAAGCAGGCAGAGCGTTTGATTATTGCCTACGAACCAGTTTGGGCTATTGGAACTGGAATGGTCGCTACAGCACAGTCTGCTCAAGATGCTGCTAAGGCTATTAGGGATGATCTGCAGGAAACTTTCGGGGATACTGTATCACAGAAAGTTAGAATACTTTATGGCGGCTCTGTAACGTCTTCTAATGCAGCAAGTCTTATTTGTGAGCCAGACGTTGATGGATTTCTTATTGGTGGAGCTTCTTTAGACATTGAGGAATTGGCTACTATTGTTCAATTGTCGTCTTACAAAAATCGAATTTAATACATAGGTCAATGGCTTTTACTATGCTTTACAACGTACTCTAAAACAGGAGGTTACTTGTGTCCGCTGTGAAAATTGTTTTGCAAGTGTTGCTTGTGCTGACCAGCATTTTGTTGACATTGTTGATTTTGATGCACAAGGGCAAGGGCGGCGGTCTTTCCGATATGTTCGGCGGCGGTTTAACGAAGAACGCTGGTAGCTCTGGTGTTGCAGAAAAGAACTTGAATCGTTGGACTGTTATTATAGCGTTGATTTGGGTGGCTGTTATTGTTGCCTTGAACCTTATGACTAAGTTCTCACTTATCTAAGTATTCTTTTAAGCGCGTAGTCGAAAGATTGCGCGCTTTTTATTTTATAAGCAGAGCAGGTGTACATTTTGCTATGCTTTTTAAGATGTTAGAAGATGTTAGACTAATTAAAATACATTAGGTTATTGTTATGCTTCATTTTTCTCCTTCTCTTGTGGTAGCAGATCTTGATGGCACTATGCTTCATGATGCTAATGCTTTTGAAAGCAGATATTTAAGCCAAGAAACTGTTAGCGCTTCTAAGCGTTTGAGTGAATGTGGAATTCAGCTTGCGATTATTACTGCTCGACCTGTTGGAAGTGCTTTTGATTTTATTCACGATTTGAATGCTCAAGTTTGCGCGTACCTTAATGGTGCTCTTATTGATTTTGACTGTGCTCACAGCACGATAGGTGAGCTTACTTCGCAAAGAAGCCTTGATACTCTTACGCGTTTTGGATTTGATTCTCAACATGCTTGTAGTGTGTGTTTGCGCTTGCTTAATGAGATTCCTACGCTTCGCATTGGCATTGTTATGAACGATGTTCGTTACACTAATTTTGATGTTCGTATGCTTTGGAACGAGCAGGATTTTATTATTACCGATTTTTCTAATGTTCCAAGTGGCATTGCAGACAAGATTATTATTGTTCCTCGAGAGAGTGAGAAGGAAAAACTTCAGAGCATTCTTCCAAGTGACTTTTCGCTACATATTAGCGAAGATGTTTTGTGGATGCTTACGAATCCTCTTGCAAACAAGGGACATGCGCTGAACGTTATTTGCAATCGCTTAAATGTAAAGCCGAGCCGCACAGTTGTTTTTGGAGACGATATTATTGATATCGACATGTTCCGCGCAGGGGGATACGGTGTAGCGGTAGCGAATAGTAATCCTCGGTTGCTTGCGATTGCAGACGAGGTTTGTGATTCCAACAACAACGACGGCGTTGCCAACTGGCTTAATTCAAATCTTTTTACTAGATTGTAAATAACCCACCTTTCGTTACTGGCGAATTTGTGTGACGAATTCTTTCGTATAGAGTCAAACGGAAAACTTGGTGACATTATCAGTGAAGAGAAGAAATCTACCATTCAAGTCGAAACAGCTAAAGATTTCAATGGATAATACCCATTTTTCATTAGTGGTGATGCTGTACTTTCTTGTGATAAACCACTAGTTAATAATAGGATCTGTTTATTAAATACTGGATGTAATGCAGACGTGAAATTTTATGTCGGTCCTGCTTCGTATTCAACAGATACATGGTGCATTACTGGTACTGATGGATTATCAGATTACTTATTCACTTTGCTTTATTCTATCAAACAAGAGCTTAACTTAAAGTTCTTCTTGGGAACAGGGCTAAAGCATTTACAAAAACCACTACTCAAAAATCGACCCATTTATATTCCAAATGAGATTGAACTTAAGGTGTTTAATAGCATTGCTATGCCTGCTTATACGACTATATCGTCTAATCAATGCGAAAATAGAGCTTTGATAGCTCTCCGTGATTGGCGTTTACCTATGCTCATGAACGGGCAAGCGACAATAGAAGATTAGGCAGCTAAATTATCATTTCTCTATCCATTAATTTCTTCTCCTTAATCTACAAATTTCAATTAACAAAGCGACTGAACTTATATTTCAATCGATAAAAGTCTTATATATTAAATTGTTTTAAGTGTGGATTCTTATCCTTACCATTTTTACATCCTAATTTTGAGTATAAAAAAGACGATAGAGTTTTAACTGTCTATCGTCTAATACCTTTACTATGATATTTTTAAATCTTTTTTGACCAATATACTTTTAATAATTTAGAAAATATTATTTGTACAAATGCAACTATTATTAACGCTAAAAAGGCTTCATAACTTACATATGCTACAATTAAAGAAACTATTACAATAACCATTGAAAATATAGGTATTATATTTGATCCTGACTTCATCTTTATTAATATCATTCTTTCATCTGTTTCTTTAGTATGCATCTTCTCTAATATATCTCTATTTCTATATGCTCTACCAAGCATTGACATGTAGAATACAGATACAAGTTCAAGTCCAATAAAAAATACTGCTACATAATATGTCACATCTTCTTTTAATGGGAATTTATATTTTAAGTAAAAATTTCCAATAATAACTGCGAGTAAGGCAACCATACATAATAAGACTAAAATACTAATTCTAAATCCTATTTCTTTTTTATATTTTTCTAATTTGTTCATATTAATCATCCTCTTCTATACTAAATATTTCTTCAATACTTGTATCAAAAAACTTAGCAATTTTAAAAGCCAACGGCAGTGACGCTATATATTTCCCAGTTTCAATGGAAGTTATGGTCTGCCTTGTAACTCCAACTTCATTTGCCAATTCTTCTTGAGTTATTTTATGCTGTTTTCTTAATTGAGAAATTGCATTTTTCATTTTCCTCCTCCAACAGCAAGCTCACTTTACATATAATGTATAGCTCGCTTTGCTTTTTTTGTCAAGCGTACTTTGCTTTTTTATAATTTCTTAAACTAAAAGACTATAGATTTTATTAACCATGTTCGTATAAAAAATGATGGAACAGAACCACAGTATTATGTAAAAGATAGCCACGCTTCGATTATTCCAAGAGATATTTTCTTTAAAGTTCAAGAAGAAATGGTAAGACGAGCCAACATGTTTAGCGGTGAGGAGAATAAAAAAAGAAGAGTCTATTCCAGCAAGTACGCTTTATCCAGTCTATGTGTTTGTGCTAAATGCGGGGATATTTACAGAAGAATTGCTTGGAACAATCGAGGAGTACGTTCTGTTGTTTGGCGTTGTTGTACCAGATGGGAAAATGGTCCTAGTGCTTGTGATGCTCCGACAGTAAAAGAGGAAGAACTGCAGTCTGCCATAGTGAAAGCCATAAACAAGGTGTTTAGTATACCGGATGAAGTATTGGATACGTTGAATAACAATATTAGAGAAATTATCGCGGGCAACAACTTAAGCGAGATTGAAACGGTTGATAAAAAAATCGCAGACAAACAAGCGATACTACTAACCTTGCTTAAAGCTAAAAAAGACTACACGAAAATAGCTGATGAGATTGATGAACTTAAAGTTAAGAAACAGCAGCTTCTTATAGAAAAAGCAGGTCAAGAAGATGCTAAAAGACGAATCAGAGAAATGGAAGATTTTCTGAAAAGTGAGCGTCACGAGCTTAGTGAATATGATGAGAAGCTGGTAAGAAAGTACATCAAGAAAATAAAAGTTTACGAGGACAAGTTCAGCGTAACTTTTAAATCAGAGATTAGTGTGGATATTGAAAGGGCATCGTAAAAGCCAAAAGAATGTGAGCATTTGAAATGTTACAAAACTCAGCCTAGGGGGAATCATCTCTAGGCTGTTTTTTGTTTTTAGGTTCAAAGACCAAGTTATCAAGCCAATCTTAAACTTTTTAACGATAGCTTTTCCTATCGTTAAAAAGTGCACCCACTATCAATAGTGTGCACTCAAAAAAGTGTAGCTATACTTGGAGTTCTCTCAATCCAACTGGCGACAATGAGTTTAATGTAACCTACAGTGTAGACCAGCTCATTACAGAGGGAGAAAATACAAAGACCGTCCACTCTGCTTATATAGTGAGTGTCTATGTAGATGGTTCTGGAAATATGGTACTGGTTAAGAATCCGACCATTACCAACATACCTAAGAAATCAAGTTATAAACCAAAAGCCATTGAAAGTGAGGGGACGGTTGATTCCATTACAACCAATGAAATCAATGAGTTTTTAACGACGTTCTTCAAGCTCTATCCTACAGCGACAGCCAGTGAACTTTCCTACTATGTGAATGACGGGATATTAAAACCAATCGGAAAAGAGTACATCTTTCAAGAACTGGTAAATCCTATTCACAATCGTAAGGATAATCAAGTCACGGTATCGCTGACAGTGGAGTATATCGACCAGCAGACCAAAGCAACGCAGGTATCTCAATTTGATTTGGTACTTGAAAAGAACGGGAGTAATTGGAAGATTATAGAATAACAAATATTGGTACATTATTACAGCTATTTTGTAATCACGTACTCTCTTTGATAAAAAATTGGAGATTCCTTTACAAATATGCTCTTACGTGCTATTATTTAAGTATCTATTTAAAAGGAGTTAATAAATATGCGGCAAGGTATTCTTAAATAAACTGTCAATTTGATAGTGGGAACAAATAATTGGATGTCCTTTTTTAGGAGGGCTTAGTTTTTTGTACCCAGTTTAAGAATACCTTTATCATGTGATTCTAAAGTATCCAGAGAATATCTGTATGCTTTGTATACCTATGGTTATGCATAAAAATCCCAGTGATAAAAGTATTTATCACTGGGATTTTTATGCCCTTTTGGGTTTTTGAATGGAGGAAAATCACATGAAAATTATTAATATTGGAGTTTTAGCTCATGTTGATGCAGGAAAAACTACCTTAACAGAAAGCTTATTATATAACAGTGGAGCGATTACAGAATTAGGAAGCGTGGACAAAGGTACAACGAGGACGGATAATACGCTTTTAGAACGTCAGAGAGGAATTACAATTCAGACAGGAATAACCTCTTTTCAGTGGGAAAATACGAAGGTGAACATCATAGACACGCCAGGACATATGGATTTCTTAGCAGAAGTATATCGTTCATTATCAGTTTTAGATGGGGCAATTCTACTGATTTCTGCAAAAGATGGCGTACAAGCACAAACTCGTATATTATTTCATGCACTTAGGAAAATGGGGATTCCCACAATCTTTTTTATCAATAAGATTGACCAAAATGGAATTGATTTATCAACGGTTTATCAGGATATTAAAGAGAAACTTTCTGCCGAAATTGTAATCAAACAGAAGGTAGAACTGTATCCTAATATGTGTGTGACGAACTTTACCGAATCTGAACAATGGGATACGGTAATAGAGGGAAACGATGACCTTTTAGAGAAATATATGTCCGGTAAATCATTAGAAGCATTGGAACTCGAACAAGAGGAAAGCATAAGATTTCAGAATTGTTCTCTGTTCCCTCTTTATCATGGAAGTGCAAAAAGTAATATAGGGATTGATAACCTTATAGAAGTGATTACGAATAAATTTTATTCATCAACACATCGAGGTCCGTCTGAACTTTGCGGAAATGTTTTCAAAATTGAATATACAAAAAAAAGACAACGTCTTGCATATATACGCCTTTATAGTGGAGTACTACATTTACGAGATTCGGTTAGAGTATCAGAAAAAGAAAAAATAAAAGTTACAGAAATGTATACTTCAATAAATGGTGAATTATGTAAGATTGATAGAGCTTATTCTGGAGAAATTGTTATTTTGCAAAATGAGTTTTTGAAGTTAAATAGTGTTCTTGGAGATACAAAACTATTGCCACAGAGAAAAAAGATTGAAAATCCGCACCCTCTACTACAAACAACTGTTGAACCGAGTAAACCTGAACAGAGAGAAATGTTGCTTGATGCCCTTTTGGAAATCTCAGATAGTGATCCGCTTCTACGATATTACGTGGATTCTACGACACATGAAATTATACTTTCTTTCTTAGGGAAAGTACAAATGGAAGTGATTAGTGCACTGTTGCAAGAAAAGTATCATGTGGAGATAGAACTAAAAGAGCCTACAGTCATTTATATGGAGAGACCGTTAAAAAATGCAGAATATACCATTCACATCGAAGTGCCGCCAAATCCTTTCTGGGCTTCCATTGGTTTATCTGTATCACCGCTTCCGTTGGGAAGTGGAATGCAGTATGAGAGCTCGGTTTCTCTTGGATACTTAAATCAATCATTTCAAAATGCAGTTATGGAAGGGATACGCTATGGTTGCGAACAAGGATTATATGGTTGGAATGTGACGGACTGTAAAATCTGTTTTAAGTATGGCTTATACTATAGCCCTGTTAGTACCCCAGCAGATTTTCGGATGCTTGCTCCTATTGTATTGGAACAAGTCTTAAAAAAAGCTGGAACAGAATTGTTAGAGCCATATCTTAGTTTTAAAATTTATGCGCCACAGGAATATCTTTCACGAGCATACAACGATGCTCCTAAATATTGTGCGAACATCGTAGACACTCAATTGAAAAATAATGAGGTCATTCTTAGTGGAGAAATCCCTGCTCGGTGTATTCAAGAATATCGTAGTGATTTAACTTTCTTTACAAATGGACGTAGTGTTTGTTTAACAGAGTTAAAAGGGTACCATGTTACTACCGGTGAACCTGTTTGCCAGCCCCGTCGTCCAAATAGTCGGATAGATAAAGTACGATATATGTTCAATAAAATAACTTAGTGTATTTTATGTTGTTATATAAATATGGTTTCTTGTTAAATAAGATGAAATATTTTTTAATAAAGATTTGAATTAAAGTGTAAAGGAGGAGATAGTTATTATAAACTACAAGTGGATATTGTGTCCTGTATGTGGAAATAAAACACGATTAAAGATAAGGGAAGATACTGAATTAAAAAAATTCCCCCTCTATTGTCCGAAATGCAGACAAGAAAATTTAATTGAAATAAAGCAGTTCAAAGTAACTGTGATTACAGAGCCAGACGCAAAGACGCAGAGCCGATAAAATGAGATTAATACAATCTCATTTTATCGGCTCTTTCCGTTATGTATGGATTCTTTTAATTAGTCTTCGATGTTTCTTGCTTCGTTGATACCGCTGGCTAAAGATTCCATTAAGGATAGTTCTTTGTCTGTAAAGCTATCCATGTATTTCTCTATCTGTAATCGTCGGGTGCTTTTTACCAAGTTATTAGCAGGTAAGAAAAATTCGGCAGTGTCAAGAATTTTGTGTAAACTCCACTAGTTGTCAATCAAGCTATCAATCCAATAATATTTGCTTTTCTACGAAAAGCAAATATTATTGGATTTCGAATTTTTCGTGCAGGTCATAAGACGCTAATCCAAATCCTCTATGAATTCTTTCTTTAGATAATTCATTTTGTTCAATACAAAATACTCCTAGATAACGATTTAAACTATCCTCTGCTGGAAACTGTTCCTTTGCTTTTAATCGTTTTTTTAATCAAAAAATCAGACATTTAGTTTCTGGTGAAGCGATTACTTTCGTTGGTCAGATGCCATTAGAAGGTGTCTTTTTAGAATTGCTGATTGAGCTTCTTAAGCCTGGAACAACATTAGCTTGCGTATTTCCTAAGACACATTTAATGGCGCGTGGTTTAGAAGCAAAAACTATAAGAAAATTATTATTAAATAAGTTTGGACTCCGTCTGGTTTTTACATATCCAGGAGACGAAATTTTTGATGGTGTAA
The DNA here is from genome assembly GCF_040427915.1 of Gardnerella vaginalis. Classification (NCBI taxonomy): domain Bacteria; kingdom Bacillati; phylum Actinomycetota; class Actinomycetes; order Bifidobacteriales; family Bifidobacteriaceae; genus Gardnerella; species Gardnerella vaginalis. Next base: position 1,273,851 of record NZ_JBETXJ010000002.1, read on the forward strand.
CAAAAGATACTTGTGTCCTTGTTGGCAAAGTGAAAACTTCATCTGAGTACATAAAAGTTATTTCAAGTTATGACACTATTCCTAATATTGATATTCACAGATTTGTGCAAACTCTCTCAGATGATATGACATATAACTTTTCTCCAATGATGCCAGGAATTGTTGCGAGAAAGATTTCAGTACAGGGAATGATTGCTGACATTGAGGATGGATGGAGAACACTTAATAGTGAAATGTCTGATGCAGTCGCCTTTGTAAAAGATAATTTTAAGAATTCAAGTCAATTTCTAGAGTTATCTATCTCTAATTACATAATTAAAAGAGGGCACGCGGGGAACGAGGGCGGCAGCGATATTATATTTTTTGACGCTCGTAGTGAATTATATAACAAATTTGAAAATAAAAATATCAGCTTTTCAATCGGAATGCGTAATGCTAAATTGGATACAATAGATATTGGAACAGGAGATAACTATTTTCTGGATATTTCCAATAACTCTGACCAGGTCATAGATGCAATTATTGACACATATAACAAATTACCTGAAAGAAAAGGCAAACAGCAGCGTGGGAGAAAAACAAAGCAGGAATGGAAGAAGATATTAGCCAAAGAGAGCAAAGGAGAATTTGGCGCAAATTCTGTATTGATTCCAAGGGGCATCAGAGCAACGGGGAAAATTTATCTATCAAAAAATCCTGTATTTGTGTCTACAAATTTTGTTGTTTGTACGTTGCCTTCATTGAGCGAAGCAATCATGCTATCCACTTGGATGAGCACAATTTTTTATCAATTAATATGTGAAGTATCATCTAAAGATCAAGAGGGAATGAGAAAAATGGAGATTTGCGATATAGAAAAAACATTCATTCCAGTTTTTGACAACATTAAAAAAGAAACGAAAGATGCGTTGTTTAAAGAGTATTCTTCAATAAGATTTTTAAAATTGATTGACCCACAAATACGACAAGTAGATAGAATATGGGCAAATGAATTGTTTGGAGAAAACTCAGACACTATGTTAGATAATGCACGAAGAATGCTTGAATATCTCGCAAAGAGAAGGAACGCTTGATTTTTTATTCATTTAATGAATTAACTATTATACTGCCCCATTTATTAGAATGGGGCAGTAATACTGAGTGTTATAAACAATTAATAATAAATTTTGGCAGTATTTATTCTTCTACGTTTTCCATGATGTCTTCCAGTTTACAGTCCAATGCTTCGCAAATTTTGATGAGAACTTCAGTGGTGACGTTTTCACCTTTGCCAAGTTTTGCAATAGTTGATGAGCTGATTTTTGCAGCATTTTGCAAATCAGCCCTGTTCATGTTTTTTATCTATTAGTAGTTTCCATAGTCGGTTAAGAAAATAAAAATTTACGAGGACAGGTTCAGCGTAACTTTTAAATCAGAGATTAGTGTGAATATTGAAAGGGCATCGTAAAAGCCAAAAGAATGTGAGCGTTTGAAATGTTACAAAAGTCAGCCTAGGGGGGGGGATCATCTCTAGGCTGTTTTTTATGCTCAAGAATCAAGCTATTAAGCCAATCTTAAACCTTTTAACGATAGCCTTTCCTATCGTTAAAAAGTGCACCCACTATCCATAGTGTGCACTCAAAAAAGTGTAGTTATACTTGGAGTTCTCTCAATCCACGTCGAGAGTGTCGTATTGATGTCAAAGGCTTAATAGGTGGGTGCAAATTTGCCCTTGTGTAGCAAGGCTTAGCGAGGGCTATCGTTAAAAGGTTTAATGTGCGGCGGCTTTAAGCTGGGTTCTCGTGATTTTTGAGTGCAGTTTGGCTGTTTGAGGGAAGATGTCGACGCTCTAGGGTTGAGTGCACAGGATGTTAACGTTAAAAGGTGCACACACTTTGCACCCACCCTGTGAAGTGGGAAAATATAGCTCAAAAGGTAAAATGAAACCTGATTATTAGTATGTGCACGAGGAGGTGCTTAAGGAATGGATAATAAGAAGTTTATCGCAGAGACGAAAGATGTTCGTTTAACGGTGAAACGTGCTGATACTTTTGGCGTGAGCTTTGTTAACTGTGAACAAGATATGTTGAGGGTTGAGGAAGCGCAAAATGTTATAAGGCTTATTCAAACTAAAAAAGTCTCAGCTTCGAATTGGCTGAGGTGGTTTACTCAGGGTATGCCTGAAATTGTTGTGAGTTTGCCACATGATGTGGAATTTTGTGAGGTTGAATCTGATTCTAATCAAGTGCTCATCACGGATATTGAGATTGGTAAGCTTTATGTAGAAGTGAACAATGGCAAGGTAGAAGTTGTTAATTTGAAGGCGGATGATGTCTTTCTTAAATGTTATAATGGGTCGGCTTCAGCAACAAACGTAGAAGTAACTCATGTTTGTACGCTTGATACGTTAAATGGCATGAGTATTTTAGAAGGAACAATCACCAAGGATGCAAGCCTTGAAGTAGATTGTGAGAATGGTGTCACCGAGGTTTCAGATAAGAAGAAGGTAAATTGTAAAAACGATGGATTTGCGCATTACATGGTGCACTGTCTTAATGGGAAAGCTATTGCGAAGTAGCAGACATATAGATCAAAAAAGAAGCAATAAAACTTGATATAAGTTGGAATTAGAGCGTATATAGACATACCGATAAAGGAGGAAGCCGTATATGCTCTATGTAAAATTTGATGATTTCGAAGATGTTAGCGTCATGGGAAATGAGAAAGATCATGGAATGTTTATTCCGATTAAGGATGGGAATGTGTATGCTGAGTGCGAACGGTGCGGTGTAGTTGAAAGGATCACCTCACCATGCGAATTCATTGCTAGCACATTTAGGTCAAGAGTGAACTTCAATGAAGGTTATGAACTTTGCGAGAAGTGCTTGCAAGAGGTTGAGTTTGTTACTGTTGCTTTGAGAACTGGAAAATTACCTAATCGAGAATTGAAATAACTGAAAAAGCAAAGCAGTGATAACCGTAGTAATACAGGAAAAACTAAACGTTAAAAGGTGCACACACTTTGCACCCGGGCGGTAAATGATAATTTAGGGAGGCGTTTTATGTCAGTAATTAAAATTGAAAACCTCACTTTCTCATATTATGGATATGTAAAACCCATATTTAAAAATGTATCGTTTTCCTTTGATACAAACTGGAAAACGGGATTGATAGGAAGAAATGGAATCGGTAAATCAACTCTATTTAAGTTACTTTTAAATCAAGAAACTTATCAAGGTAAAATAAGCAAGGATGTTGAATTTATTAAATTTCCACCAAATATAAGCGATACTTCAAAATTAGGAATTGAGTTATATAAAGAACTAATATCAGATGATGAAGAATGGAAGTTATTTAGAGAACTCAGTTTGCTAAATGTAGATGAGAACCTTGTTTACAGAGAGTTTGAAACGCTTTCTAAAGGGGAACAAACAAAAATCCTTTTAGCTATTTTGTTTACAAGAGAAGATGGCTTTTTACTTATTGATGAACCAACAAACCATTTAGATATGGACGGAAGAAAAATTGTAAGTGAATATCTGAAAAGTAAAAAAGGATTTTTGCTTATATCTCATGATAGAGATTTTTTAGATGGTTGTATCAATCATGTTATTTCTATTAACAGGAATTCTATTGATGTCCAATCGGGAAATTTTACATCATGGTATGAAAACAAAGTGATGAAAGACCAATTTGAAATTAGTCAAAATGAGAGATTAAGAAAAGATATTAAACGATTAAAAGAGTCTGCAAGACAAAGTCAAATTTGGTCTGATAAAATTGAAAATACTAAAAATGGTGTAAAAGTATCAGGTGTAAAACCAGACAAAGGACATATAGGTCATCAATCAGCCAAGATGATGAAAAAATCTAAGAATTTGGAGAATAGACAAAACAAGGCAATAGAAGAAAAACAGAGTTTACTAAAAGATATCGAAACAAAGGAAAGTCTATTATTGCATCCATTACATCATCATAAAAATCCTCTAATATCGGTTAGCAATTTATCATCATGCTATGGAGAGAGACAGATCCTAAATAATGTAAGTTTCGAGATAAAGCAAGGCGACATAGTGGCTATATATGGGGGTAATGGTAGCGGAAAATCAACCTTGATTAAAATTTTATTAGGTATAAATCACGAGTATACAGGTGAGATAAAATTAGCAGGTAATTTAAAAATCTCGTATATTCCTCAAGACACATCTAATTTAACAGGTAGCCTAAATGAATATATTCACAAGCAAGATGTTGATGAAACATTGTGTAAAACAATTCTAAGAAAATTAGATTTTTCAAGAGAATTATTTGAAATGGATATGAAGAATTATAGTGATGGACAAAAAAAGAAAGTTTTAATTGCTGTAAGTTTCTCAAAGCCAGCTCATATATTTGTTTGGGATGAACCACTGAATTATATAGATGTAATATCAAGAATACAGATTGAGGAAATTATAAAAGAAGCAAAGCCTACACTCATATTTGTGGAACACGATAAGCGATTTGTAGAAGATATCGCTAATAAAATAATACAATTTTAAGTAAAATCCAAATCCCAGTTTGTAGTGCCTTAGACTTTTATCATCATACGACATTCCCCTTGTCAGCTTCTTTCCTGCAACGAACGTTAAGGCTCTTTTTTGATGCATGGTTATCATCAGGGTAGTCTTGAAACATGTGAGACTGTCGTATTGATGTCAAGGGCTGATTAGGTGGGTGCATTTTTGCCCTTGTGTAGCAGGGGTTTGCGAGGGCTATCGTTAAAAGGTTTAATGCGTGCCTGTTCTAATCTGAGTTCTCGCGGTTTTTGAGACCAGTTTGGCTGTTTGAGGGAACATGTCTACGCTCTAGTGTCGAGTGCACAGGATGTTAACGTTAAAAAGTGCACACACTTTGCACCCCCTTGTCTAAAAAATTTAACATTTTGAAAGGAGGAATAATGGAAACAATAGTATCCGCTTTATTAGTTTTTGTTTCTACATCCATTGACTACTTAGTTGTTTTGACTATTTTATTCGCTAGTCAAGGAAAGAAAGGTTTGAAATCAATTTATGTAGGGCAGTATTTAGGTACAGGACTGCTTGTACTGGCTAGTCTTATTGCCGCTTACTTTTTAAATTTTATTCCACAAGATTGGATTATCGGACTCCTTGGTCTAATTCCGCTAGGTCTTGGTATAAGAGCAATTTTTGTGGATGAAGATATTGATGAAGAAGATATCGAGGGGAAAATTACCGGAAATGGATCAAAAATCTTAGCATTTACAAGTTTAACAGTGGCAATGGGTGGAGATAATTTAGGAATTTATATCCCTTATTTTACAGGAAAGAGTTTGATTGAGATTAGTATAAGTTTAGTAATATTTGCCTTAGGGATTTTGATTCTATGCAAATTATCTCAAAATCTCGCCTCAATTTCTGCTATCGGAGAGACTGTGGAAAAGTACGAAAAAATAATTGTACCAGTCGTGTTTATTGGACTCGGTCTCTATATATTGATTGAAAATGGAACTATTAATTATTTCATAGGTCAAGTCCTAAAAGTGGTGTAAATTCATTTCCTTCCCTTTATCTGCTATTTTTATGTTCAAACTCAAACGAGAAAATAAGTGGTGCTTCCCACCGTCACGGCGCTTCACCGTGCTATCTGATGCAGGAGGCTGATTAGGTGGGTGCATTTTTGCCCTTGTGTAGCAGGGGTTTGTGAGGGCTATCGTTAAAAGGTTTAGCGTGTGGCGGCTTTAGGCTGGCTTGGTGTGGTTTTTGAGCGCAGTTTGGCTGTATGAGGGAACATGTCTACGCTCTGGGGTTGAGTGCACAGGATGTTAACGTACTTCGCTTGCGTTGAAAGCACACTGTGCTTTCAACTTTGAGCAAGCTCAGCGAATCGAAGTGCATTCGCGAATTATGTTTTAATCGCTCATGCAGGTCGATTCGCCACTTTGCACCCACCCTGTGAAGTGAGGATATACAGTATAGTTTGCGTAATTATTTATCACGCAAAAAACATGATAATAAAATTTATACAAGCAAAAAGAGATGTTACTCAAATGGCATAATTGTAAAAAGTTACTTTATAACATTCTCCTATATCGTGGGGCTTAAATCTAAGCCCCACTTTTTATATTAAAAACTATTTTTTCAAATAAATAAAAGTCAAAGACTTTACATATTTAACGCTTATTCTTAGCTAAAATACCTGTTTTTAATATCATTCGTAAGCATGCACTGAACAAAAAAATACAAAACAATATATTGCATATAAAAGGTGAAATACTGCGCGCAGTTATTGCGCCTAAGTTTACAGTAAATGTCGCAAAAATACCGATAATAATTCCTTCAGTAAAATGAGTATAATGGTAACGAGCATTAGCAATACTACCACTTATAGCTGTAGGAAGCGTGACAAGCAAAGCAGTTCCTCTTGCCATAAGGTCTCCCATGCCGAGCAAAAGTTGCACGCATGGCACTATAATTCCTCCGCCACCAACGCCTAAAATACCTGAAAAAATACCAGAAAAAACGCCTATAAATATAAGACATATAGCTTTTAAAAAACTAACATTAAAATCTACATTTCTTAACGGAATCCAAACTTGACTAGAACATATAACTAGTAATACAAAAAGTGTAAAACACCAAGGAAATATTTTTTTAGGCAAAATATGTGAAAAATATACCCCAATTTGTGATCCGAAAACTGAACCTATTATTAGAAAAAATGCTGATAAAAATGACACTTTGCCGTCTAAACCGTAAACAATGCTTCCACAAAGCGACGTTATAATTATGGCAACAAGAGAAGTAGCAGTAGCATGACGCTGATCAAATTTCATAAAAACAGTTAATGCAGGAACTATCACAATTCCCCCACCTACAGCGAACAATCCTGATAAAAAACCTGCTAATAGTCCAATGAAAACGATTAAAACAATATTATGGAAATTATATTTGGTTTTAAAAATATTTCTCAACATATATCTTTTCTTCACAAATTACCTCCTCGTACTTTATCCACTACTTTTACTATGTTATATGAAAAATAGAATATTTCCATATTAGTTCAATTGTAATTTATGTATTTATTTATCTAATTAACGTAATTAATGGGTAATAAGAAGTTTATCGCAGAGACGAAAGATGTTCGTTTAACGGTGAAACGCGCTGATACCTTTGGCGTGAGCTTTGTTAACTGTGAACAAGATATGTTGAGGGTTGAGGAAGCGCAAAATGTTATAAGGCTTATTCAAACTAAAAAAGTCTCAGCTTCGAATTGGCTGAGGTGGTTTACTCAGGGTATGCCTGAAATTGTTGTGAGTTTGCCACATGATGTGGAATTTTGTGAGGTTGAATCTGATTCTAATCAAGTGCTCATCACGGATATTGAGATTGGTAAGCTTTATGTAGAAGTGAACAATGGCTTTGTATCCACTGGAGAAAGATAAAATTCATATTTAATGAAATTGACAATCAGGCCTTATGGAGGGTTTTATGGCTGAGATTTGGGATGCGTATGATAAAGAATTTAATAAATTAAAGAATATTACATTAGTGAGAGGAGAACCAATTCCTGACGGCATGTATCATTTGGTGGGCGAAGTAATTGTTAAACATATAGATGGGACTTACCTTATTATGCAAAGAGATTTTGAAAAGAAATTCGGTGGAATGTGGGAGTTGACAGCAGGTGGTTCTGCATTGCAATATGAAACACCATTAGAATGTGCAGTAAGAGAATTAAAAGAAGAAACAGGTATTGAAGCTTCAAAAATTATGGAGATCGGAAGATTTATGCAGGATGTTTACCACTCTCTTTATGTTGAATATCTATGCGTAACCGATTGTAAGAAAAATGCAATTGCTCTTCAAAAAGGAGAAACGGTTAATTATAAGTGGGTAGATAAAAAGAGCCTTTTGGAAATGAGCCAAGACGAGTTAGTATCATCAAGGGCAATCAAACTTATTAAAACAGTAGATATATAAATTCAAGTTTGGCTGTTTGAGGGAAGATATCAACGCTCTATGGTCGAGTGAACAGGATGTTAACGTACTTCGCTTGCGTTGAAAGCACACTGTGCTTTCAACTTGAGCAAGCTCAGCGAATCGAAGTGCATTCGCGAATTATATTTAATCGCTCATGCAAGTCGATTCGCCACTTTGCACCCAGGCTGTGAAGTGGTAAAATATAGCTCAAAAGTTAAAATGAGGCCTGATTATTAGTATGTGCACGAGGAGGTTTTTAAGGAATGGATAAGCTCGTTCGTTTTTGCCGTGAAGTAGCGACATTCGGCTTGACGGTTGCTTTAATCGCGATGCTGCTTGCCTTAATATGGGGTGGCACACTTGCTATTAGAGTTGGTTTTACCTCTTTTGTTATTGGTGTCACAGTGATCTCGCTTAAGACTGTCCTTCGAAAGACTGATTGAATTTTGTTTGGTTCAAGTCAATAGTTGAATATCTCACGTTGGGTGACTATTACTGATCTCTGTCAGTAATAGTCACTTCTTTTTATGAATATTAAAGTCAGGCTCAATGTCCGTCCTGTTTAGCCGGTGATTAGTTAGGGTGATCGTTAAAAGATTAACAACTGTATCAATGAAAATGCACGGAAATTGCAGAACCAGGATGAGTATGAGAAAAAATATGCGAGTCTAGTGAACAGGTTTAATACCGTAGAAGCAAGGCTTAAAGAAGTAAAAGCTAGCATTGTCGACAAGCAAGCAAGACGTGATGAGGTTGAATATTTTATTGATGGCTTGAAAAACAGGACTTGTTAACTGTGTTCTATGAAAACGTCTGACTTAGCATGGTTGACCATCTAACCGTGCATCAAGATGGAAAGGCTGATATTATCTTCCTTGATGGGAGTGTAATGAAAGTAGACGAGTAAATAACAAATATACAATATATGAAGGCAAGTCAATATAGATTTTTTCTTGTATAATTAACTCAAGAAAAGTTAGCATAAAAGGTTGGCAAGCCATGAAAAAACTGACAAAATCCTTGACAGACAGACAGTGTAGTTCTGTCTCTTTTCACGTAGAATTTTTTAATTGGTAGAAATATATATCTGATGGATAGGTATGTGTTCCTGCCTATTTTATGCAATTTTTCAAAACAATAAAAAGAACATTATTAGATTAAAAAGGAGGATTTATGAAAAATATGAAAAAATGCCCAAAGTGTGGGGGAAGTGAAATTATATTTGTGCCTGGATCTGCTGGGGCTTATGGGACTGGAAATAATGTTATGACTGGACATACAATTATGTCAGCAGTACCTGTTGATAGGTATATTTGCACTGCCTGTGGTTTTAGCGAGGAGTGGATTGACCTTGATAATATGGGTAAATTAAAAAAGAAATATGATGAGATTTAAATGAGAGTTACTTTTATATGAGGGTGGGATAATAGTTAAGACAGCAGGTCGAGGATTACAATCGACCTGTTTTTATGTTTAAGGCACTTAGCTTTCAAGATATAATGAGTATTAGAAGATAAATTTGTAAAAGCTCATTTCAATAGATGAAGGAGGTGCTTTCATGTCCAATTTAAACTCAAATTACACTAAGCAACTCATTGATGATTACTGTGTGCTAGATACCGAAACGACCGGCTTATCTGCTTATTATAATGAGATTATTGAGATTGGTATCTTAAAAGTTAGAAATAATGAGATAGTAGACCGTTATGATCAGCTGGTTAAGCCGAGTACCGGAGTAGATGGTTTTATTACAGCATTAACAGGAATAACTAATGAAATGTTGGAGAGTATGCCGTCTATCGCTGATGTGAAAACGGCTGTGCTTTCATTTATTGGTGAGGATATTATTCTTGGGCATAGTACTTCTTTTGATATGCGTTTTTTGAATGAGGGTTTTAAGGAACAATTGTCTAATCAGTATATGGATACGATGCAATTTGCTCGTAAACTGTATCCTGAGTTGAAGCATTACAGGCTTTCTGATTTAACTGATTATTTGGGTTTGCATAATAATGAGCATCGTGCTTTAGTTGATTGTATTGCGACGAAAGAATTATATGATGCTGTTAAAACACGCATGGCTGAGAAGAATCTAGTAATTGAAGATTTATGGCCTGTTAGCGGAAGTCACGGTGGTAAAGGGATAGATATCAAAGCAATTAAGCCTGATGAAGTGGTTGTTGATGAAGATGGATTTTTCTATAATCGGCACGTGGTTTTTACTGGTAAGCTTGAGAAAATGGTTCGCAAGGATGCTAAGCAGATTGTAGCGAATCTCGGCGGTGTCTTAGATAATAGTGTGACTAAGCAAACAAACTATCTGATACTTGGGGATAATGATTACAATGCAATTCTTAAAGGTGAGAAGTCATCAAAGCATAAGAAAGCAGAAAAGCTCAAGCTTGAGGGGCAAGATATAGAAATTATTGATGAGCGTACTTTCTATGATTTGTTAAATGAGTGAAATTGGATGATTGAGAGGTAGTTAGGTGTCTAAAATAAATGTTGAAGGTTCAGATATCAGCATTATTGCCATTGGCAATAGAGATTATATTTCTTTAACGGATATGGTTAGAAATATTGATAACGGTTCTGCTTTGATTGAAAAGTGGCTTAGGAATAAGAATACAATAGAGTTTTTAGGTATTTGGGAAGAAATGTATAACACGAATTTTAATTCCACCGAATTCGAGGGAATTAAAAATGAAGCAGGACTTAACCGTTTTATATTATCTGTTAAGCAATGGGTGTAGAAATCAATTTTATTTATGCAAATGAAGCGGATATTCTTAATGTTTCTTTATTTGGAATAACAGCTAAAGAGTGGCGTGATGAAAATCCGGATTTAAAATGCAATATTAGAGATTATGCAGATATATCTCAGCTTGTTTGCCTTTCTAATCTTGAGAATCTTAATGCGGTATTTATAAATGAAGGTATGAGTCAATCTGAAAGATTGGAGAAATTAAAGGCAAATAGCTATTGAACAAATGAGGATACTGTCTGAAAGTGAATCAATTAAAAAATTGCAATAAGCTGCGTCGTATCATTGGGAAACAGTAGCGGTGTCTCGGGAAGAGTTTCGTATACCAGAAAACTATATGAATAAGGATGAATTGTATCTCTTTGCGTCACGAGATATTCTGGATTCTCACTATGATTTGTCTAAAGTCACTCTTGGAGATAAGCCCATCAAATTAGTTGACTCACAGTTTAATTTGCCTAGTTCAGGGTATAAAGCTTTATTTTTAGTTGGTAAATTTGATTTAAAAGACAAGCCAAGCTCTAATGTTCTTAAAGTACCAGTACTTAATAAAATAGGTAATGTTGCTATAGGTTATAAGGAAAACTAGTAATATTTTTCACTCAAGAATCAAGCTATTAAGCCAATCTCAAACTTTTTAACGATAGCTTTTTCTATCGTTAAAAGATGCACCCACTATCCATAGTGTGCACTCAAAAAAGTGTAGCTATACTACCCGTTCTCTCAATCCATACAGAATCGGTGGCGCTCCTTTGCAAATCGCACTTAAATAATATATCGTTTTGATGACACCTGCTTGCGTACAGTCTAGGTCCTGAATTTAAAAAGTTGCTTGTTGAATATTATGAGGGTGAAGATTTGCAGGTGATTGCTTCGTTTATGATGGATATTGTTGGAAGCATTAAACGAGCACTGATTGGCTATTTTGTTTGCTGCGTGCATTTTCTGCATAAGAAGATAAGTTAACCAATTTGAGCGTAATTTTAAAGTTGAACTTGAAATTTACGCCCATTATTAGAACACTGCGGCTTCAATCTCAAAGGTGAATTTTTAATTTGTTTCGTTTATAATAGAAACAACTATAAAAAACAATAAATTTATCGACTATAATCGAAATTGTAAGCAAAGCTGTAATCGAAAGGTGTGAGGATATGTCATATATATTACGTAAAAAATATCTTAATAAGATCAAACCTTTTATTGACAAGCCTATTGTGAAGGTGATTACAGGTATGAGACGAGTGGGAAAGTCCACTTTGTTAAAAATGATTCAATCTGAATTGCTTGTAGACGTTCCTCAAAGTCGTATTATTTATATCAATTTAGAATCAGCTCAATACTTATCTGTGAAAAATGATTTTGATCTGCAGAAATTAATTACAGAACGTAGTCAACAAATAGAAGGTAAAATATATTTTTTCTTTGATGAAATTCAATTAGTTTCTCACTGGGAACGTGTTATAAATGCGCTTAGAGTTGATTATGATTGCGATATTTATTTGACTGGTTCTAACTCAAAATTATTGTCCGGAGAGCTTGCCACCTTGCTTGCAGGGCGTTACGTAAGTTTTGAGGTGCTTCCTTTTACTTTTAGCGAATTCGTGAATTTGTATCAAAGTTTGAATTTAAGCATACAGGAATTATTTCAGCTATATATCAAAATTGGTGGTATGCCTCCTCTTCATTATTTTAATGGGGAAGAGGAGCCGAGTTTTAGATATTTAAACGACATTTATAATACCGTTGTTGTTAAGGATATACTTGAATACAATTCGATCCGAGATGTTGACGTATTTAATCGCATTTTACTTTTTTGTTTAGATAATATTGGACAAAGTTTTTCAGCTAACAGTTTACGAAAATATTTTGTTAGCGAAAATCGTAAAGTTTCAGTCGATACCATTTTGAATTACTTGAATTTTTGCCAAGCGGCGTATCTTCTAAAAAAAGTTCCACGCTATGACAGTGTTGGGAAAAAGTTACTGACGGTTGAGGAAAAATATTATGTAACAGATCATGGTTTTAGGCAAGCAGTAGGTTTCTCAAACGTTGCGTCAATTGAACGTATTCTAGAAAATATTGTCTATATTGAGCTTTTGTCTCGTGGTTTTCAGGTTCAAGTTGGTCGTATTAATAATCAAGAAATCGATTTCATTGCTACTAGACAAGGTGAAACTGAGTATTATCAAGTCTCTTATTTGATGGCTAGCGAAGAGACTCGTAGCCGGGAATTTGGTGTTTATCGATTGGTTAAGGATAATTATCCTAAATATGTTTTGTCGATGGATACAATGAATTTTTCGCAAGAAGGGATTATACACAAATATTTACCAGATTTTCTACTAGAAGAGAATGCGTAATCTGCTTGATTTTGCTCTTATGTAGATTATGTTTCGCGATGGCTATTATTAAAAGGTTTAATTTGAAAGCGTAAGTGCGATGTTTCATAGTTTTCCTTGCGAATTGGCGGGATATTAGTACTACGATTGGCGAGTTTTCATTCCGACGATTGGCGAAATTCTGTTCCGATGTTTGGCGGCATCAGTGAAGATGATTGGAAAGGGCGGTGAAAAAATGAAAGAAAACGAATTGGCGGTCGGTTGCGCTCATTTGTCGGCAGAAATTGCGCTTTTAACGGCAATTGCCAACTGAACTTGCTACTACGCAACTGCTGTTTTAGCTATAATTTCACCATGATCATGATGAATTCTAGTTTGAAATGGAGATGTTTTTATGATTTTAGCAGATAAAATATTGGAACTGCGTAAACAAAACGGTTGGTCGCAGGAAGAATTGGCGGACAAATTGGGCGTCAGTCGCCAAGCTGTTTCCAAATGGGAAGGCGCACAAAGTATCCCGGATATGGAACGGATAATTGCATTGAGCCGTTTGTTTGGTGTTAGTGCAGATCTTCTGGTAAAAGATGAAATTGATGTTATGGGGAAGAACGTCAACGCAGATGAAAATGCCTGCCAGGAAGATGCTGGCGTTCGCATGCGGGTAATTGAACTGGAAGAAGCCTCCGCTTATATTGCTCATAGAATATCATTTGCCGCTTATGTTGCTCTAGGTGTTCTTCTTTGTATTCTGGCGGCAATCCCGTTGGTCGGCAGTGATCTTTTGCTTTCTCACACAGTAAATGCGCAAGTCGGTAAAACTATGGGCTTAGTATTTAGTGTTGCGATTATTACTGTAGCTGTAGCTATTTTTATTATTCAGAGTTTCCACGGAAAGCGTTATCAATATTTGGAAAAAGAGGACTTTGAAACAGCTTACGGTGTTGACAGTGTGCTCAAAGAACGCTTGGAACGGTTCATGCCGTCGTATGTGCTGCGGACGGTCAGTGGTGTCGTTTTATGTATGGTTGCTTTTATTTTTCTTATAATTTCGGATATAGCGCCGAAATTTTATCAACTTTCATCCGGCTTTTTTGTAGTTGTCGCTATTGCTCTGGTGGCAGCAGCTGTTTATTTATTCGTACAGGCGAATATTGTCCGCTCGTCCTATTACCGTTTGCTGCAACCAAAGAAAAAAACTGTCTATCCTACAAAGATTAGGTTATTCCTCCAAGCTTACTGGCTTATAGTTGTCTGCATTTATTTAGCCTACAGTTTCATTACGTCCGATTGGGGAAAAAGTTGGATTGTTTGGCCGTTGGCCGCATTGACTTACGGAGTAATAGAAGTGGTGCTCAAAGCGTGGAGGCTCGGAAAGAAATAAGTGACTTTCAGCGTCGATTTTGTGGCGATGTTTGGCGACGTCAGTGAGGATGATTGGAAAGCGCGGTGCGTAAAATACATGTCATCAAATCATAAAGGGCAAGATATTTAGTGTGCTGTGATAGTTTGCGTTTTCGTTCTGACATTTGTTTGTGTTCATAAAGGTGAGTGTAAGACTAAATAATCTTGTTAGAAAGAAAAAATTTGTGCTAGTTTGAAAGATTTAATAAAATACTCTCATTGGTGTAGCATACGTAAATAACAGTATCCGACGCGCCTCTTAACAATGCAGACCAAGTCGGGTCTTTTGATTTTTGGTCTATAACCCGATATTTAACAAGGGAGTTGTTCAAGTGGTGAATAGTAGGAAGTTTGTAGCAAAAACGAAAGATGTTAGCTTAACGGTTAGAAGGGCTGATTCTTTTAGTATTAGTTATGTTAATTGTGAAAAAGATATATTTCATATTGAAGAAAATCAAGACGGTATAAAACTTGTTCAAACAGAGAAAGTGTCGGCTTTTTACTGGTTGCGTTGGCTTGCTAAAGGCAGTCCTGAGGTCATTGTTTCGTTGCCAGAGAGTGTTGATTTTTGTGAGATTGAAGCTGAGTCGAATCAAGTATTAGTAACGGATATTAAAGCTGACAAGATTTATGCCGAGGTTCATAATGGCAGGGTGGAAGCAAGGAATGTTCAGGCGAATGATGTTTTTCTAAAGTGTCTTAATGGTTCTGCTGTGGCGAATAATGTTAAGGTTGTTGCTTCTTGCATGGTGGATACGTTAAATGGTACGAGTGTTTTAGAAGGAGAAATTACCAAGGGTGCATGTCTTGAAGTAGTTTGTGAGAATGGTATTAGCGAGGTTTCTGATAAGAATAAAGCTAATATTGGGCGCAAAACAGATGGATGTGCTCACTACGTTGTGCATTGTTTGAATGGGAAAGCTGTAGTGAAGTAATACTGTTGTGGTGTTTTATGTCCGCTACTTTGACTAGTCGCACGAAATAGAGTTTGTCATATTCTAAAAATGCTTCGGAATGTTGGAGTATTAGGCTTGGTGGTTTTTAATCCAAGTGTAAAGGTCATTTTCATTTGCTTTGCCTGATGCAACTTTGAGAATAATATCGATCAGTTCTTCATTTGGCAAGTTTCTCATAGACTTTTGTATTCTTTTTGATGAACATATCCGATAAAGCCATGACCTCATCATCAGCTGGAGTAGAAACCTCATCGGTTTTTGGGAATTCTAAAATCACATAGCGCGGAGAGTTGTTTTTTAGTATTACAGCTGAGCCGTATTTATCGACAAGACGAGCAACCTTTGAGAAGTTTTGATTGGCTTCATAAATTGAAATCAGCGTATCTGTATTTACATTCATAACGATAGCCTCCTTTTAAGGAGTTTGTACCCTATATTTTAGGATGAATCATTCCTAAGTATTTCAAATCTACGTCATAACTATTAACTCAGAAAAGATGTGACAGGTGTCAATCGGAACTCATGGTTTGCCGATTGAGGCTGTATAAATACAACAGTCTTAGGTTGAGCATTAGACGGCAACGTAGCAAAAAATACTTGACTAAAATACTTGACTATGACGTTGCGTAATACTTTATTCTAGTGATAAGGAAGGAGGTGAGATAGTGAAAACAGTGAATGAAGTCAGCAAGATAGCAGGAATTAGTATTCGTACTCTTCAGTATTACGACAAAATAGGTTTGTTAAAACCGTCTGCTTATTCGGAGTCAGGATATAGGTTGTATGGTGATGAGGATCTAAAGGTACTACAATCCATTTTGCTGTTTAAAGCTTTGGAATTTCCGCTCAAAGAAATTAAAGAAATAATAACCAGTGAGCATTTCGACAAAGATTTAGCACTGGAACAACAAATCAAATTATTAATTCTGAAAAAAGAGCATTTGGAAAATTTAATTCTTTTTGCAAAGGGATTAAAAGAATTAGGAGGTAACTATATGAACTTTACAGCATTTGACACAAGCAAAATTGATGAGTATGCCAAACAGGCAAAAGAGTATTGGGGAGATACACCGGAATTCAAGGAATTTGAAGCTAAAGAAAAAAGGAGAAACAGCGAGGAAACAAAAATGCTCCATAAACAACTCATGCTGATTTTTGCAGAATTTGGCAAGGTAAAATCACAACCCAGCGATTCAGTTGAAGTTCAGGCTTTGGTAAAGAAACTGCAGGACTTTATTACAGCTAATTTCTATAAGTGCTCGAATGAGATTTTATCTGGACTTGGCAAGATGTATGCTTCTGGTGGTGATTTTACGAAAAATATAGATGCGTTTGCAGGCGAAGGGACATCAGTATTTGTCAACAAGGCAATCGAATATTATTGCAAGTAAGTTTTATAATCGAGTTATTGATTAAAAACACTTAATTAATTAATGTAGTGCTCCCAAAAGTTGGACCAAAAATCTAACTTTTGGGATCATTGCAAAAAGGTGCTTTAATTTTCTACCAGAATAAAAAATTGTTTTGTAGAAAATAGATTCTCAAACTTTTTAACGATAGCTTTTTCTATCGTTAAAAGGTGCACCCAGTATCCATAGTGTGCACTCAAAAAAGTGTATAAATACTACGAGTTCTCTCAATTCAGATTGAAGTACTGTTTTTAGTAGTCTTTAGTGTTAATTTATCATCGCATTTATTACCATTTTTGCTTAATTCTCAATCATTAAGAGTTAATGATACCCAGTTGCATATTGCAGTTAGAGAAGCTCTTGCAAACACGTTGATTCATGCTGATTATTATATGCGAGGAAACGCGGTTATTACATATAATGATGCTGTGAGTACTGATGTTGATGGTTCTTCACAATCTTCTATAGAAACAAATAGCGCAAATGATGGTTTTAAGCTTTCTTTTGCAAACCCTGGGTGTTTACGTATGCCTATAGAAGTGGCTTTGACTGGAGGTTTTTCTGATTCTCGAAATCCCGCACTGCTTAAAATGTTTGCACTGATTTCTGTTGTTGAACGTGCAGGAAGCGGATTTGATGCTATGCGAGCTGGATGTGATTGGGCTGGAATACCTCATCCAAGGTTAAGTGAGTCCTTTAATCCTGACCGCACCACTCTTGAATTTTTTGTAAACGATAAGAATAACTTTGTATCTGTTTCTGCAAAAAACAAAACTGAACTTAATGCTAATTTATTGAATTTAGTGAACGGTACTTATAATTCAGAACTTACTACAAATTCACTTTCGCAAGATTCTAATAACTCGCACAAACGTATGAGCGTTGACGATTGCTATAAAAAGATTATTGAAGCAGTAAATAATCATGGAACAATAAAGCGTGAGCAAGTGCAAAATATTCTTAACGTGGGTAGCACCAAAGCTAAGCAATTGTTATCTTATTTAGTTAGTAGGGGAGATATTTCAGTTTGTGGAAAAGGTTGGTCTACTACTTACGTTTTTAACCGCTAGTTAAACAAAAACCGCACATGTGTGAATTAATCCACGAACATGTGCGGTTTTTGTTATTTATTACTGATTAATCAAATCAGGCGTTTACGCGATCGATACCAGACTGTACGTCAGCAATCACGGAATCCCAAGACTTGATGAAGGCGGCAACACCATCGGCCTCAAGCTTGTCGGTAACATCCTTGATGTTGATGCCAAGCTCAGCAAGCTTGTTCATAACAGCATGGCTCTCTTCGTAAGTACCCTTAACGGAAGGAGCACCGTTGCCGTGATCAGCAAGAGCGTTCAAAGTCTTCTCTGGCATGGTGTTAACAACATGCTCAGCAACCAACTCGTCAACGTACTTGCAATCAGAGTAAGCTGCGTTCTTGGTGCCAGTAGAAGCCCAAAGTGGACGCTGCTTCTTAGCACCCTTGGCCTCAAGTTCAGCCCAACGTGGATCAGCTGCGAACTTCTTCTCGAAGAGTTCGTAAGCCAAGCGAGCGTTAGCAACAGCAGCCTTGCCTTCAAGAGCCTTAGCTTCTTCAGAACCATTAGCTTCGAGGAGCTTGTCAACAGCGGTATCAACGCGGGAGACGAAGAAGGAAGCTACGGAGCCGATGTGCTTCAAGTCGTGGCCGTTAGCTGCAGCCTGAGCGATACCTTCGATGAAGGCGTCGATAACCTGCTCGTAGCGCTCGAGGGAGAAGATCAAGGTTACGTTCACAGAAATACCCTTAGCAAGGGTAGCGGTGATAGCTGGAAGACCTTCCAAAGTTGCTGGAATCTTGATCATAACGTTTGGACGATCAACCTTTGCCCAAAGCTCTTCAGCCTGCTTCTCAGTGTTAGCAGTATCGTGAGCCAAACGTGGGTCAACTTCGATGGAAACGCGACCGTCAACGAAATCGGTCTTTTCAGCAATCTCGCGGAAGATATCAGTTGCGTTACGAACATCGGTGGTGGTCAACTCGCGGATAGCGGTTTCAACGTCAACCTTGCCGAGTTCCTTAAGCTGTGCGTCGTATGGACCAACCTGGCTCAAAGCCTTCTGGAAGATAGATGGGTTGGTAGTAACACCAACAACATTCTTGTTAGCAATCAAATCCTGCAAAGAACCAGACTCAATGCGGGTACGGGACAAATCGTCCAACCAAATAGAAACGCCGGAATCGCTAGTGCGCTGCGTTGCTTCAGTCATGTTATCTCCTTAACACTGTGCTCCACCAGTTGGAACACGTTGGTAGTGTTGGCGTTTTTACAGGAAACAGCGGTTGATGCTAAACCAGCTGTAGCTTAACATCAACACGCCTTTGCTGTTTCCAGTGAAGTTGCTAAATTAGCACTTCGAGTTTTGTGATGAATCAATTTTATTTTGATACATCAAGTTTTTATTTTGCTTAATTTCTATCTTAAGCGCGAGCTTCTTCGATAGAAGCCTTAGCAGCTTCTACTACATGCTCAGCAGTAATGCCCAAATCGATCATGTTCTGACCGCCGTCACCCTGCAAGCCGTACTGTTCGATAGAAACAGCCTTGCCGCAATCGCCAAGATACTTATACCAAGGCAATGCCAAGCCAGCTTCGATGGAAACGCGAGCCTTGACGGACTTTGGCAAGATTGCTTCCTTGTACTCTTCGTCTTGCTCTTCGAACCACTCGAGAGATGGCATAGAAAGAACGCGAGCCTTAATGCCTTCTGCTGCCAAAGTCTTAGCGCCAGCAACAGCCCACTGAACTTCAGAGCCAGTAGCCATGATGATTACGTCTGGAGTGCCTTCGCAGTCAACCAACACATAACCGCCGTGCTTTACGCCTTCGCGAGCCTTCTCAGCAGTTTCTGCGAGGGTCGGCACGCCCTGACGGGTCAAAATCATAGCGGTTGGGTAGTTGTTCTTCTTCTCGAAGAAGTAGCGGTAAGCTTCAGCAGTCTCATACTCATCTGCAGGGCGTACAACCTCAAGCTGAGGAATAGCGCGGAATGCAGCCAAGTGTTCGATTGGCTGGTGAGTTGGACCATCTTCGCCCAAGGCTACGGAGTCGTGAGTCCAAACGTAGAGGTTTGGAATCTCCATCAAAGCAGCCAAGCGAACTGCTGGGCGCTCGTAGTCAGAGAACTGGAAGAATGTGCCGTTGAATGGGCGAGTGTCAGAACCAAGCAAAATGCCGTTGGTAATAGCACCCATTGCGAACTCGCGCACACCAAAGTGAAGCTGGCGACCGTACTCGGAAACGTTTGGCCAAGTGCGAGTTGCGTCTTCGGATGGACCGAAGGAGTCAGCGCCCTTAATATTGGTGTTATTGGAGCCACCCAAATCAGCGGAACCGCCCCAAAGTTCTGGCATAACAGCAGCGATTGCGTTAAGAACTGCGCCAGAAGCCTTACGGGTAGCGACCTTGGAACCGGCTTCGAAGCCAGCGACCAAGTCGTCAATAGCCTTGTCGAATCCTTCAGGAAGCTTGCCAGCCTTAAGACGCTCGTAAAGAGCAGCCTTATCTGGGTTTGCAGCAGCCCACTTTGCAAGAGCTTCATCCCAAGCCTTGTGAGCAGCCAAGCCGCGCTCTGCAACCTTGCGAGCATGAGCCAAAGCTTCTTCGTCGATTGGGAACGAAACTTCTGGATCGAAACCGCAAAGTTCCTTCAAGCCCTTAACAGCTTCTTCACCAAGCTTAGAGCCGTGGGAAGCTTCATTGTTGGTCTTACCTGGGGTTGGCCAAGCAATCAAAGTGTTAACCTTAATGAAGTGAGGCTTATCGGTAACTTCCTGAGCCTTTTCAATAGCTGCAGCCAAAGCCTGAACGTCTTCCTTGTAGGAGCCGTCTGGTTGGATGAAGCTAACTTCATCGGTGTACCAACCGTATGCACGGTAACGAGCAAGAATATCCTCGGAGAAGGTGAGCTTAGTATCGCCTTCAATCTGAATGTGGTTTGCATCGAAGATTACGGTCAAATTGCCAAGCTTCTGGTTTCCAGCCAAGGAAGCAGCTTCAGAAGAAACGCCTTCCTCAACGTCGCCTTCGCCGCAGATAACCCAAACCTTGTGATCGAATGGGGAAGTGCCAGCTGGAGCTTCTGGATCAAGAAGACCACGCTCAAAACGCTGGCCATAAGCGAAACCAACAGCAGAAGCAAGACCCTGTCCAAGAGGACCAGTGGTCATTTCAATGCCTGGAGTCAAGCCATATTCTGGGTGACCTGGAGTACGCGTGTCTGCGCCGCCACGGAAATACTTGAGATCATCAAGAGTCAAGCCGTATCCAGAGAAGAACAGCTGCACATATTGCGTAAGCGAAGCGTGACCGCCAGAAAGAATAAAACGATCGCGACCGGCCCACTTTGGGTCAGCTGGATCGTGCTTAATGAAGTGCTGGTACAAGGTGTACGCAATCGGTGCCAATGAAACAGGGGAGCCAGGATGTCCGTGTCCTGCTCGCTCAACAGCATCAGCCGAGAGAACCTTCGCCATCTTTACGGCGCGCTCGTCTAATGCAGACCAGTTGAATTCGGTCATGTGATCTACTTTCCTTCCAATAATTCGGGTTTTTTGCGCACAGCTTACGCTGGCCATCACCCTCACATTGCCATTTAATCCTATCTTTTATATCAGACGAATTTCTAACAAAGTGTGTCAAAACTTAACAAAAGTTTATATTTATAGTTAGTTGTTAAGATAACAAAAAATAGTTAATCACATATTATTCTGGAATATATAATAGTTGACAGTAAAAGTTACATTACCTAAATAAAAGGAGGATCAATGCAGTCACGTCGCATGATGATACTCCGTGCGGTTGTTGAAGATTATATTCGTTCACACGAGCCAGTTGGGTCAGCGTCTTTGGCTAAAAATCACAAATTAGGTGTTAGCTCTGCAACAATTCGCAACGATATGTCAATACTAGAAGAAGAAGGTTATTTAATTCAGCCACATACATCTGCTGGTCGAATTCCTACGGAAAAAGGATACAGATATTTCGTTGATGGAATGGCAGCGCTAATACCACTTTCTAATGCACAAAGAAGAGGAATACGCAGTTTCTTAAGTGGATCTGTAAGTTTGCAAGACACACTTCAACGTTCAGCTCGTCTTCTTGCAAGTATAACTGGGCAGGTTGCTCTTGTTGCGTCACCTGCATTATCTAGATCAAAAGTAAAAAGAATTGAGATCGTTCAAGTATCGTCATCAACTCTTCTTGTTGTAGTAATTACAGACGCTGGAGGAGTAGCGCAACATATGATTCAGGCTTCCAATGTGGATTCAGATGATTTGTTGCATTTAACAAATATGATTAATGAAGATTGCATTGGATTGTCGCTTTTGAATGCATCTAAAAAAGTGTGTGCATTGTCGGAACGTAAAGATCTAGTTTCCTCGTTACAAATAATTAAACAATTGTCTAATGCTATTGAAGATATGTACGATGGCGATCGAGCACACGAATTATACATGGCTGGAACCTCCCAGCTTGCACATAGACAGAATATTGGTGATTTTGCTGCTCTTTTTGATGCTTTAGAAGAGCAGGCTGTTATTATGCGTTTGATGACTTCGCTAAGTGAGGAGGCAAGTGATTGTGCAAGTGGAGTCAGTGTTGCAATAGGTTCAGAAACTCACACGCCTGGTCTTTTGAACGCTTCTGTTGTGACGAGTGCTTACGGATATAATTCCGATCCTGATTCCGCATTCATTGGTTCAATCGGACCTACTCATATGGATTATGCTGCAACAATGACTGCGGTTAAAGCAGTGGCTAAGTATCTTAATGCGTTTATATCCGAAAATTCATAAAAATATAACTGGCTGTGCCTTATGCAAGAATTATTTTATTAAGGTAAAAGGGGAGTTAAGTGACTGACTACTACAAAATTTTAGGTGTTGATTCTAACGCTAGCGATGATGAGATTCGTAAAGCATATAGAAAATTAAGTCGAAAGTACCATCCAGATATCGCAGGTCCTGAGTTTGAAGACAAATTCAAGGAAGTTAATGCTGCATACGACGTTTTGTCTAATCCAGAAAAACGCAAAATGGTAGATATGGGTGTTGACCCAAACAATCTATCGGCATCGGGTGCTGGTGCTGGCGCTGGCGGATATGCCAATATGAATATGGATATGGGAGATATTTTAAATCAGTTCTTTTCTGGATCATTTGGAACAAGTACGGGTTCTCCTATTCCGCGCGTGAATCGTGGTGAAGATTCACTCACAGAAGTTAAAGTTGATCTTAAAACAGTAGTATTTGGTGGAAATGCTAAGGTTCATGTAGTGACTTTTGGCTTGTGTCAAGATTGTGCTGGAAAAGGCTCTGCAGATAAATCAGACCCTCTAACTTGCCCGCAATGCAAGGGCGCTGGTTTTGTACAAAGGGTTACCCGAACAATGTTTGGTCAAATGATGTCATCTGAGCCATGTAGAGAATGCGAAGGTCACGGAACAATCATTAAGAATGTTTGCCCAAATTGTCATGGACATGGTCGAATTCGTACATCAAGAGAAATTGGGATTACTATTCCTGCTGGTATAAAAGACAATTCTCGATTGCGACTTGCTTCGCAAGGAGCAGTAGGAGAATGTGGCGGTCCTGCTGGCGACTTGTATGTTGATGTACATATTCGAGAAGATAAACAGTTTACTAGGAATCTAAACGATTTACATTGTTGGATTGACGTTCCAATGACTTGGGCTGTTTTGGGGCATAAAGTTGATATAGATACTTTTGACGGCAAAAAGAGCGTGGAAATCCCTTCTGGTTCTCAAAGTGAAAATACTATTTCTGTACCTAATTTAGGTGTAACGGTTCTAGGCTCTAAAGAACGCGGAAATCTTGTTGTTCATATTCTTGTTAATATTCCAACAAAGCTGAGCGATGAAGAGCGTAAACTTATTGAAGAGTTTGAAAAATTGCATGATGGAAAAGATAGTGTTATTGTTCAACGTGCTATCCCAGATTCAACTACAAATCACAAAGGGTTCTTTAGCAAGTTAAAGGATGCTTTCTGCTAATTTGCTAATTCTTAGTATTTTCATGACTATTCTCGTTACTGTTCGATTGTTGAGAGTATATGATTTTTGAAGATGCTAGGAATAATGAAGATATTTTTTAAGGGGGTTTACGTATGGTGCTACCTATTTTATTTGCTGGAACACCAGAGGTTTCTGTTGCGCCATTGCGTGCTTTAGCTCAAGATAAAGAGCATTTTGATGTTCGTGCTGTTCTTACGAGACCTGATGCTCCGACAGGCAGAGGTAGGAAAATTGTTCCTAGCGCTGTTAAAAAAGCTGCGATTGAACTTGGAATTCCTGTTTTAGAGGTTAATCCTAGTGATGAACAGGAGTGCATAAGAGCTTTAAAGTCAACTGGCGCTAAACTTGCTGCCGTGGTTGCTTATGGAAAGATTCTTAGACAATCTGTTTTGGACGCTCTTCCTCTAGGATGGTACAACTTGCATTTCTCGCTTCTTCCACAGTGGCGAGGGGCAGCTCCTGTTCAGCGTGCGATTTGGGCTGGAGATGATATTACAGGTGCCACTGTTTTTAAGATTACGCGTGGAATGGATGAAGGACCTATTCTTGCACAAATGACTACAGAGATTGGCGCTCATGAAACAGCTGGCGACTTACTTATGAGACTAAGCAATGATGGTGCAAATCTTCTTTGCTCTGCTCTTATTGGGATGGAATCTGGTCAAATTATTCCTGTTGAGCAAGATCCTACACCTTGCCAAATCGCGCAAAAAATCACTGTTGAGGATGCTCATATTCGTTTTGATATTCCAGCATTTGCAATCGATAGACAGATTCGTGCTTGCACGCCAAATCCTGGAGCTTGGTGTAATCTTCACGCTTATTGCGAAGATTCACAAATCATTAGTTTGCATGTTCTTTCTTGTGCATTGGCAAAAGATGAAGATATTGCATTACATAATCTAAGCGAGCTTAAGCCTGGGCAGATTTTTGCAGGCAAGCGAAATGTTTGGGTTGGTTCTGCAAGTGGTGTTCTTGAGCTTTTAGAAGTTAAAGCGCAAGGTAAAAAGGCTATGAAGGCTGCAGATTGGGCAAGAGGAGCGCATTTAAGTCAAGAGTCCTATTTGGATTAAAGCGATAAGTGTAATCTTGAAAAACGCAAAGTAAAATTTGTATAAATTCAGTTAGTTAAGTTTAGTTTAGTAGATCTAAAACTAGGCTTAGGTCACGCGTATCTATGCTTTTTTTAGCTTGGGTTTTTAAAGATTGTTTTGCGCAAAATGCTATGCCTAATTCGGCTGTTTTAATCATATCGATATCGTTAGCGCCGTCTCCAATCGCAACGCTTTGACTAATGTCAATATTGTTTTTTCTCGCCCAATTAATCAATGCTTTTGCTTTATATTGACGATTTACTATAGGCTCAATAACTTTCCCACTTAGCTTAGAATCTACTACTTCTAGATTGTTTGCTACCCAAAAATCTATGTTTAGATTTGGCAGCAAATCATCTAAAACATTATTGAATCCTCCAGAAACTGCTCCTATTTTCCATCCAAAGGAATGTAATGTGTCTATAAGTTTTTTGGCTCCACTGGTTACGTGGATACTTTCAATAGCTTTTTTAAAACAAGTGCATTCGAGTCCTTTTAGCATTGAAACCCTTAGTTTTAACGATGTGTCAAAGTCAATTTCTCCTTTCATTGCTTTAGAAGTTATATATGCTAAATTTGACCCGACTCCAGCAATATCTCCTAGTAAGTCAATCACTTCTTCTTCAATAAGAGTGGCGTCAACATCTAAAACAAGAAGTCCTGGTTTTTGCAATGAAGGAGCATTGATTAATCTTCGGTTTTTTAACTCTAGTATTTTAGTCATGTTACAATCTTTTAAGAGAGATGTTAGGTTATGAATTAATTTTAAGGCTGGTTTAAGAAATTTAAGGATTTGTTTGCTATACGTTTTGCGTTGTAAGACTTTTCTATAAAACTTATATCAAATGTGAAAGTTTATTGATTTTATTGGAATATTGCGTGTGGAAGTTTGGTTTAATTTAATTAGTTGAGTAGAATAGTTGCAGATTTTATGAGAACAAGATTAAAGAATTTGAAAACAACTGTATTAGACAGAGGGGTGAGAAGAATATGGCAGGTATGAATTTAAGGGATGTAGCTCTTGAAGTTGCTAGAATATTAGAAGATGTTGGTAAACATGCATATCAGGATCAGCTTAATCCTAGAGATATGGCAAGTATGATGGTTCTAGGTGATCCTAATCAATCTGATTCAGCTTTTGGAGATAAGCTAGTACGCTTTATTGAAAACCGTCTTACTTATATAAATACTTTTCAAGGATTCTGGAGAAATAGACCAGATGATTGCAAAACAGGTGATCGTTTTTGGTGTGTAGGCAATATTGACGGTGCTATTAACTTTAACCGCGACATGGCTGAATGGACCTTAACTGTTTCACTTTTTGAGTTTAACGATCAAGGCTCTGCTAGACCTGTTCTTGGTGTTGTTCATGCACCAGCTTTAGGGCTTACATATTTGGCTGCTAAGGGTCAGGGTGCTATCCGTATTCGTAAAACTCCTAACGGAGAGAAGCGAGAGAAAATCACGCCTTCTACAACATCAACATTGCATGGCTCTGTTGTTTGCTATGGAATGTCTTATATTCCAGGTGAATCTAAAAGAGCTTTAGACGTTGTTTCTTCGCTTGAGGAAGAATGTCCAGCAGATATTAAACGTATTGGTCCTGCTTCGCTTGACTTGTGCAAAGTGGCAGATGGTACTTACGACGCATATTTTGAGCCACATCTTCATAGGTGGGATATTCCAGGTGTTTCAGCTGGTGCCGTTGTTGTTAAAGAAGCACAGGGGCATGTTCGACAATGGAATGGTGACTCAATTCATTGGAGACGCGAAAATGACGTTATTGCTTCAAATGGTTTAATAAACAAAGAGCTTCAAAACTATTTGCGATAAATTAGAGTTAAAGATTTTAGCAATTGTTTGCATGATTTTTAGTATTAAAGCTTTAATTTTGGGAAAAACATTTATGCAATCGTTATCATTAAATAGACAATATATAAGCGTGTCGCTTTAGCAATATTGTAGAATGAACATGATATCCCATTGTCCGACATTCAGAGGGGAGTGTTAACGATGATTGACACTGCACAAGCATTTGGCGTAGATATTGGTGGCTCTGGTATTAAGGCAGCACCAGTTAATTTGGAAAAAGGCGAGTTTGCAGAACCGCGATATAAGATTCTCACTCCAGCGGTTTCCACACCTCAAGCTGTTGCAGATATTGTTCGTCAGCAACTTGAGCATTTTGATGTTCCTGCAGGTGTTCCTGTTGGAATCGCTTTTCCAGCTCCTATTAAGCCTGGAAAGAAGCTTGAGTTTATGGCGAATCTCGATCAGTCTTGGATTGGTGTGGATGTTACAGAAGTGTTCAGTGAAGCTTGCGGTCGTCCTGTTACCGTAGTGAATGATGCTGATGCTGCTGGTCTTGCCGAGCAACACTTTGGTGCTGCAAAAGATAAAGATGGCTTGGTTATTGCTACTACGCTAGGCACTGGAATTGGCACAGCATTGATTTATAACGGTACTCTTATTCCTAATACAGAGCTTGGTCATATTCAGCTTGAAAAGGGTAAGGGAGATGCAGAAAAGTATGCTGCTTCTTCTGTTCGCGAAAAGTTAGACATGGGTTATAAAAAGTGGGCTAAGCGTCTTACTAAGTATTATGGTTTGATGGAAAAGTACTTTAACCCAGACTTGTTCGTTGTTGGCGGCGGTGTTAGCCGTGTTAGCGAGAAGTTCTTGCCTCATATCGATATTAAGACACCTATTGTGGTTGCGTCTTTGCATAATGAAGCTGGTATTATCGGTGCAGCTTATTATGCAATGCAGCAAAGAAACAATTAAGGATTTTTGATATTTTATTTGCGCTGGATGCTTTTGCGTTCAGCGCATTTTTTATATTTGCATATTTTTGTATTTTTATATATTTGGTTTATACAATGCGCTAGTGTAGTCGAGTGCGATTTTCTTCAAGAGTTGATGTGAGTGAGCCAAATCCAATTATTCTGGCTCAACGTGTTGCTATATCTAAAGGTATTAAACTTACAAAACTTAACGATTCAAACCCAACAGTACATGGTCTTTCTCCAGAGTGCTTAAATGCAAAATATACTGCTGATCCTAGAGGACCTGTCGAAGTTAGGCGCATTCTTGCTAACTTTATAAATCATAGAGATAATCGCATAGATCAAAATATTGTAAATAAAAAGGGTAGTTCAGCTAAAGCTCTTAATCCAGATAATCTATACGTATTATCATCAACCTCTCAAGCATACGCATGGCTAATGATGCTAATGTGTGATTGCGGTGATTCCGTTTTAGCTCCGACTCCTGGATATCCTCTTATAGAATCGATTGCAAGACTCCAAGGCGTAAAATCTATACCTTATCCGCTTGTTTATGATGGCTCTTGGACTATTGATATTCCTAGGGTTAAAGAACTTTTAGAGAATACGTATAATCGTATTCGTGCACTTGTTTTAATAAACCCAAACAATCCAACAGGATCTTATATAAAACCTCAAGAAAGAGAAGCATTATTGCAATTATGCAATAAAAATAATGTGGCAATTATAGCTGATGAAGTTTTTTATGATTATTGTCTAGAACCTTTTGATGGAAACTGTAGGTTAGCAGGTGAAGAATCTACGCTAGTTTTTGCTTTAGATGGATTCTCAAAGATGCTTGCAGCTCCGCATGCAAAAGTTGGATGGATTGAGGTTTCGGGTCCTAGTCAAGACGTACAGGATGCTATGAAACGCCTTGATGTTATTGCTGATGATTTTCTTCCAATTGGTGCAACTGTATCAGAAAGAATTCCAGAATTATTGCAATGTGCTAAAGAACAAACCGATCTTGTTCAAAACAGAGTGATGTCGAATCTTAAAACTCTTAGAACAATTCTCGCAAACTATTCAAATTGTTGTGTTAGTGCATTGCGTGCAGAAGGCGGATGGAATATTCTTATCCGTGTTCCATCATGTTTAGATGATGATGATTTAGCTTTAAGACTTATGCAAGATTATCATCTTGTTTCTCAGCCTGGCTATTACTTTGATATGCCGAATAATGGATATTTGGCATTATCTTTGCTGCCAGAAGAAAAACAATTTGTGTATGGTGTTAAAGCGTTGCTAGATACTGTTCATACAATGTTGGAAGAATTAAATTAATGAAACCAATTAGATTAATGTGAACCAGCATCTCACAGTATGCCACATTTGAGGATTAAAACGTAGTATTGAGTCTTCTCTACCTGGTACGAACCAGCTTAGAAAAGCTATTGCTATGGAGAAAAATAGAAGACCACAAATAACGAATCGCAGTAAATAGCATAATGTTTTCGTTTTCCAAGTGTCACATACTGTGATATCAGCATATTTTTGTAGCAAAGAGTTAATACCTATTATTGCGCTTAAAGCGAAAAGCCATGCAAAATCCGCAATATATCGCCATCCTATACCAGCTTTTAAGCTGTCAAAAACAATAACAATTGTGCCAGAAATTACAGATATTATAGCTAATCTTGCAGCGGTTTTACTCATGTTTCTAGCCATTGTGAAAACGCATATAATTCCTAGTAATGCCAGTGGAGATAATGTAAACATTCCACCAATCATCGGCTCGGCATATTGCCATTTTTCAAAAGCAATAGGCTGAATTGCTATCCAAGGGAAAGTTGATATAAAACGTATTGGCAAAGCTATATAACTTAGGATAGAAGGAATGATGTTCTGCGAAGGAAGACGCATTGTAGTCATATCTGTAATCGTAATCTGATATTCATTGCCAAAATTAAAAGGAGACCCAAATCTTAAAGCATTATATAATCCGATTGGTATTGCAACTATTATAAATGGAATAATTATGCAAAGAATTAGTTTTAATAAGTTTTTAAGATTTTCTATAGATTTTTTGTCACTAATAATCAAATTTTTAATATATGAATAAAAATGAGTATAAAATAGCGGAATTGCGAATAGAAAAGCGATTATAAAAGTTGGTCTACAACCAAGATTAAAAGCAATAAACAATGATCCTGCTGCAATATGCTTAAACGATACTATTGATGATGGTTTTAATTGTTCCACTATTTTGTGCGTTTTTGTAGTTTCTTCATCTTTAATAGACCCGAGATAAAACCATAATCCAAGTGAAGTGAAGAATAATGATGCGGCCATTGGAACTGAATAAAAGGATGTTCTAAACCACAAGTAAACGGTGTTTGAAGTAATAAAGAATAAGGTTAAACAAATTGATACACAGGCAAGAGTTGCCTGAGGATTAACGCGTTTAATTAGACGAATAACCAATAGTGAGCCAAAAATTAAAAATCCAATTAAGCATATGAAAGTGGCTATTGTTGTAGGGAGCATGGCTCCACCAGGAATCCACAAATTAGATATAATCTTATACGGTATAAAGAATAAAACAACTGGAATTACACCAAAATACGAATACCAATGACCCTTATAATACGCATGATCCCAATAAATATTGTGTACACAATCAGAAAGAAGATTATTTCTTTCAATTGGATCATACGGATTAGGTAATTTTTGCATTTGCGGCGGAACAGGTAAATCAAGATGTGTCTTACCTTTAAGTAGAGCGTCTGCTGTACGTGCATATTGATCAAAATCGTAAGTGTAGTTTCCAGCAACATCAAAATGCATTGGAATACCGTTAAAAACATTCCAAAATATTGCAAAAATGGCAATCAAAAGGAAAGGTGTCCAGAATAAAGTGAGTAAAAGCCTTTGATTAATACTTTTTGTATTAAGTTTGATTTTCCATAATTTAGACCAAGGATTCCACAAAGAAATCAAAATTGAAACGACTATAAGAAGAAAAACGCGACCCCAATTCCAGCTAAAAGGTGCTCTAACATTTGCTTTAGCATCCTCAACGTCTACAACATCTCCTTTAGGATGTTGTATCCATAATCTAAGAGTGCTTTTAACTCCAATTGCTTGATCTGGAACTGGAAGCATAGCAAAACTAATGGCTCTAGGGTTGGTGCTCAAAGGCTTTCCAGCGATTTTATTAACATCAATTCGTACATGTACATCTGTTTTAACAGGATTTTTGCCAATTTTTTTCGGAGTAATTAGTGAAGGCTTAAGCTGAATATACGGCGAAGATCCGTCGGAATTAACTTCTAAATAAGATTCCGAAGGATCGGTAATTAAAAGTCCTCCAGAAGAAAGTCTTTCAATACCTGGACCAGTTGCATTGTGTGCAAACATACTATCTGTGCTGCCAGTAACACTATTCCAAAATGGAATATTCCCAACAGTGCATTCAAACAATGCTATTAACAGCAAGATTGCTAAAGGAGCGCGAAGAACATAGAAAATGTGTTGTAGCGTAAAATTAGCAAGTCTAGCTGTTGGTCTCATAGCAATCCTAAATCCTATTCTTCCGCAACCAAATCAAGATAATCATCACTCCACAAATCTTCGTCACCGTCTGGCATAAGAAGGACTCGTTCAGGGTTTAACGCAAGAACTGCTCCTTCATCGTGAGTAACCAATACAATAGCGCCTTCGTATTTTGCAATGGCTTTAAGAATTTCATCTCTAGAAGCTGGATCTAAATTGTTAGTAGGCTCATCGAGCAAAAGCACGTTTGCTTTTGAAGTTACAAGAGTTGCCAAGGCTAGACGAGTTTTTTCGCCTCCCGAAAGCACTTTAGCTGGCTTCATTGCGTCATCTCCAGAAAATAGGAAGCTTCCTAGCATAGATCTTGCTTGAGTGTCGTTTAAATCTGGAGCAACATGCTGAAGATTTTCTAATACTGTAGCATCTAAATCCAAAGTGTCGTGTTCCTGAGCAAAATAGCCAATCTTGCAGCCATGCCCATAGTTTACGATGCCAGTATCTGCACTTTCTTCTCCAGCTAGAATACGCAAAGTGGTTGTTTTACCAGCACCGTTATATCCAAGAATAACAACTCTTGAACCTTTATCTATAGCCAAATTTATGCCTGCAAATACAATATTGGATCCATAAGCTTTTGAAATATCTTCAGCCATAATAGGTGTTCGTCCACAAGGAGTAGGTTCTGGAAAACGAATATCTGCTACTTTCTCGCGGCTTTGTGCTTCGCTTGTTTCATTCAACAGTCGTTCAGCCCTACGCATCATGTTTTGAGCTGCCACTGCTTTAGTTGCTTTTGCATGTAAACGAATACCTTGTTTCATAAGGCGTTCAGCCTTTTTTTCAGCCACTTCGCGTTCTCTGCGCCTGCGTTCTTCGTCTACAACGCGTTGATGTAAGTATGCTTTCCAACCCATTGAATACATGTCTATTTGAGCCAATTGTGCATCTAAATGCCAGACTTTATTTACAACCTCATCCAGCAATTCTGTTGAATGTGATATCACTAAGAATCCACCAGAGAATTTTTTCAAATAGTTTCTCAACCAAATTATAGAATCTGCATCTAAGTGGTTAGTAGGCTCATCTAAAATCAGCGTGTCTGCATCGGAGAAAAGTATTCGTGCAAGTTCAATTCGTCTACGTTGACCGCCAGATAGAGTTCCAAGAGCTTGCTTCATAATTTCTTGTGGAAGCCCAAGGCTGTTTGCCATCGATATTGCTTCCGATTGCACAGCGTATCCACCAGCTTTTTCAAAGTCTTCAATGGCTTTGTCGTAGCGATTCATGGCTTTCGTCATAATATCTGGATCTGGATTCGTCATCTCTTTTTCTGCTTTTCGTATACGAGATACAATTGACGAAATGTCGCGAGCGCTCATGATTCGATCTAATGCGCTTTGTTCTGGGTCTGCTGCATGAGTATCTTGTGGTAGATACCCCAATCCACCGCTTACTCGTACGGTTCCGCCAGCAGGGAGCATTTCTCCTGTTATTACTCGTGTAAGAGTTGTTTTTCCAGCTCCATTCCTTCCAACTAAGCCGATTTTGTCGCCTTTTGTTACATGAAAGTCGGTAGGGTTTAATAGCGTACGCGCACCAATTTGTATAGTTAATCCTTGTGCGTCAATAGCCATTTGCACCCACTCCTTAAAATAATGCTTTTAATCTGAATATCTTCAAAATGTGTTAGCCAAACTCACAATTATACAGTTAGGCTTGCATAGTTTTTACTAAAGGATTTTATCTTTTATTTTTCTATGTATTTCGTCAACACGCAGAAAATTATCTACTTCGAACAAGTGTTCTATAATTAATCGTATTGTATAATTAATGCTCAATCAAGAATGGGTTTGGTGCAAAGTCTTGATTCTTAAAATAGCTCTTAGGGAGGCAGAATGCAAAGCAAATCAGATTCTTCGCAAAACATGCAATTACCTTTATCCCAAGATGCAATTTTAGATAACAAAAACCGTGAATGTGCTAAAAAAGCTGACATCTTGCAATCTATGCTCGATTCTGCTCAGCCTGTAAAAGACAATGACAATTTAGTATATGATTTGTCTTCTGTTCCTTCAGATTTAAAGATAACCATACAAGGAGCTAGAGAACACAATTTAAAAAATGTTAGTTTACAATTGCCTAGAAATCGTATGATTGTTTTTACTGGATTATCAGGATCTGGTAAGTCTTCGCTTGCATTCGATACTCTTTTTGCAGAAGGTCAAAGAAGGTATGTTGAGTCATTAAGCGCATATGCTAGGCAATTCCTTGGAAGAATGGATAAACCAGATGTAGATTTTATTGAGGGATTAAGCCCAGCTGTATCTATTGATCAAAAAACTACTAATCGTAACCCTCGTTCTACTGTTGGAACAATCACAGAAGTTTATGATTATTTAAGGCTTCTTTTTGCTAGAGTTGGAATTCCTCATTGCCCTAAATGTGGTGAGCTTGTCAGTGCTCAAACACCACAACAAATGGCTAATTCTATACTTTCTTTACCAGAAAGAACAAGATTGCAGATATTAGCACCTGTTGTTAATGGCAGAAAAGGCGAATTCAAAGATACAATTACTCTTCTTAGATCAGATGGTTATTCGAGAGCACTTATAGATGGTCAGATGAAAGAACTTTCTGAAGATATTACTTTAGAAAAACAGAAGAAACATACAATCGAAGTTGTAATAGATAGATTAATTATAAAAGATGGCATACGTACTCGTTTGACTGATTCTATAGAAACGGCTCTGAAACTTTCTAAAGGAGTTGTTATAGCTGATTTTGTAGATGAATCTGTTGATTCTAAAAACAGGCGCCGAAGTTTTTCTGAGCACAGAGCTTGTCCTAACAATCACCAGCTTAATTTATCAGAAATAGAGCCTAGAACATTCTCATTCAACGCTCCTTATGGAGCGTGCCCTGATTGCTCAGGAATAGGATATAACTTAGAAATTGACCCTAATCTTGTTGTGCCGAATGTAGAAAAATCACTTAATGAAGGTGCTATAGAACCTTGGGCACTAAATAAATCTGCAGGAGAATACTATAGGCATGTGCTACAAGGACTAAGTGTTGAACTTGGTTTTAGTATGGATACACCATGGTGTGAATTGTCGAAAGATACGCAAAATTCAATACTTTATGGGCATGATTTTGAAGTAAAAGTATCTTATAAAAATCGATGGGGAAGACAGAGGGAATATTCAACAGGATTCGAAGGCGTAGTGCGCACTCTTATGCGCAAGCATGATGAAACAGACTCAGATCAAATGCGCCAATACTACGAGTCGTACATGCGAGAAGTTCCATGCTTAACATGTAACGGTAAACGATTGCGTCCAGAAGTCTTAGCAGTAACAATAAACTCATACTCAATTGCAGATGTATGTGATATGCCAATAGAAAAAAGTCTTGAATGGATTAATTCTTTAAAACTAGAAGGATCAAGCAAGATAATTGCTAAAGAAATTGTAAAAGAAATCAAGGCAAGATTAGGATTCTTAAATGATGTTGGCTTAAATTATTTAACTCTTTCTAGAGCCGCAAAAACACTTTCAGGTGGAGAGGCACAAAGAATAAGACTGGCGACTCAAATTGGATCTGGACTAGTTGGAGTCATGTACGTTCTTGACGAGCCTTCAATAGGATTACATCAAAGAGACAATGAGAAACTCATATCAACATTGCACAATCTTCGCGACTTAGGTAACACGCTTATAGTTGTTGAACATGATGAAGATACAATTCGACAATCCGACTGGTTAGTAGATATTGGACCCGAAGCTGGAGAAAACGGTGGAGAAGTAGTATATTGCGGACCAGCAAATCACATAAAAGATGCAAAACGCTCAATCACAGGAGACTATATTGCAAAAAGAAAATGCATAGAAATTCCTAAAAATCGTCGAAAAATAAACAAAAATCGTTTACTAACTATTGTTGGAGCAAAAGAACACAACCTTAAAAATATAGATGTACAAATACCTTTAGGCGTATTTACTTGCATAACAGGAGTATCTGGATCTGGAAAATCTAGTCTTATAAACTCTATACTCTACCCAGTTTTAGCAGATAAACTAAACGGCGCTCGCATTGTTCCAGGGCTTCATAAACGAGTTGATGGTATTGAAAATTGTGACAAGGTTGTTCATGTAGACCAAAATCCTATTGGTAGAACGCCAAGATCAAATCCTGCGACTTACACTGGTGTCTGGGACAAAATACGTACACTTTTTGCTCAAACACCAGAAGCAAAAGTTAGAGGTTATGGTCCTGGAAGATTCTCGTTTAATGTAAAAGGAGGAAGATGCGAAGCTTGCAGCGGAGACGGAACGCTGAAAATTGAAATGAATTTTTTGCCAGATGTATACGTACAATGTGAAGAATGTCATGGGAAAAGGTACAACAGAGATACTCTAGACGTAACGTATAACGGTAAAACCGTTTCAGACGTGCTGAATATGCCAATTGCTGAAGCTGCTGTATTCTTTAAAGCATATCCATCCATTTCAAGATATTTGGATACTCTTGTACAAGTTGGTCTTGGATATATTAAACTAGGACAAAGTGCTCCAACATTATCTGGTGGAGAATCACAAAGAGTAAAGCTTGCTACAGAGTTGCAAAAACGTTCAACTGGCAAAACTGTTTATATTCTTGATGAGCCTACAACTGGATTGCACTTTGAAGATGTTCGTAAACTTTTAAGCGTTCTTCAATCTTTGGTAGATAAAGGCAATACTGTAATAGTTATTGAACACAATCTTGATGTTGTAAAATGCGCGGATTGGATTATTGATTTAGGACCAGAGGGAGGAGACAAAGGCGGCGAAATAGTAATCACTGGCACTCCAGAAGAAGTTGCAAAATCGAAAGAAAGTTGGACGGGCAAATTCTTAAAGCCTATGCTCAAATCTTAAAGGAATATAGTTAAATAGTATTTTTATGAAAGGAGGTGAACAGAATGGAAATTGTGAATAATAACATAGATATCAAAGAAGATGTTATAAGCAGTCAAGGCAAATGGAAGAAAACTCACCTATCTAATTGTGATATAAGTACTACTGACATTTTGAACAATTCAGTTAAAAATAATTTTGGAGCATCACTTTTAGGCGACACGAGAGACTTATTTAGACCAAAAACTTCTGATATTCCAAATCAACCGGGAGTATACAAGTGGAGAGATGAGAAGGGGAAAGTAATATACGTTGGAAAAGCAAAAAGTTTAAGAAATAGGTTGTCTAATTATTTTCAACCGTTAAATCAGCTTCATCCTAGAACTCAGTCGATGGTTTTAACAGCTCGAAGCCTAGAATGGACCGTCGTAAACACTGAGCTTGAAGCTTTAACACTAGAATACACGTGGATTAAGGAGTTTAATCCACGTTTTAATGTTGTTTTTAAAGATGATAAAACATATCCATATCTTGCCGTATCTGTGAATGATGATTTTCCAAGAGTCTGGATCACAAGAAATAGGAATTCTAAATCAACTAGATACTTCGGTCCATATGCGAAAGTGTGGCAGCTAAGGCACAGCCTAGATTCTTTACTTAAGACTTTTCCTGTAAGAACGTGTAGACAATCCGTTTTTGTCAAGGCTCATAAAACTGGTAGACCTTGTCTTCTTGCAGCTATTGGAAAATGCTCTGCACCTTGCATTGCAAAAGTGGATCGTAAAACTCACAGACATAATGTTGAACAATTAGTAGGTGTACTAACTGGTTCTATAGGTGATTCTTACATTAACGATTTAACAAGAGAAATGAAAGAATCCAGCGATAATCTTGATTTTGAGAATGCTGCAAAAATAAGAGATAAAATAAACATTTTTAAAACCGTTATGCAACAAAATTCTGTTGTTTTTGACGAGAACGTTGAAGCAGATGTTTTTGGTTTTAGTGGAGATTCTCTAGAGGCATGCGTCCACGCATTCTTTGTTCGCGAAGGCTTATTGCGAGGAGAGAAAAATTGGCAGGTTGAAAGAAGCGAGGATATTAGCGATGCAGATATAATAGCTAATTTGCTTATGCGAGTTTATTCAGAATATGAATCAAATAATAATTTGCAATATGAAGACTCTTTGAAAATAGAGCAATCAAGAAATGCATTGCAGATTGACTTGGAGAATACCAAGAGTAAATATATTGACTCAGCGTATCGTGCAAAAACCACAAAAGAGCGTAAAAAAAGGCAGGAATCAACAGGAAGGGGAGATTTGCTAGACCCAATTACCCCAATCCCTAGAGAAATAATCATTCCTTTTGGGATATCACAGAATCAATGTGAAAATTTGGAAAATTGGTTAAGCAAATTGCGTGGATCTAAAGTTAGCATTAAGGTTCCTGAACGTGGCGATAAACGAAATCTTATGAATCAAGCAAATGATAATGCTAAACAATCATTAATGAGACTGAAATCCAGCAGAATCAGCAGTTTAGAGGCAAGAAGTAGCGCCATGAACGAGGTGGCCGATGCTCTTGGAATGAGCGAATCTCCTTTGCGTATTGAATGTTATGATATTTCCAATACGGTAAATGGAGAATATCAGGTTGCATCAATGGTTGTATTTGAAGATGGTATTGCTAAACCTAGCGAGTACAGAAGATTCTCCATAAAAGGGTCTGATGGCAACGGAAAACTTGATGATTTGAGCGCATTGTATGAAACTATTTCTAGGCGTTTTAAGCATACAAGTAGTGGCGATGTAGATGATGATTACGGAGAAAATCTTGAAAAATCAAAATATAAAAAATTCGCTTATACGCCTAATCTTATAGTTGTTGACGGGGGTAGAGAACAAGCCAGAGCAGCCCAAAAAGCTATGATAGATTGTGGCATAAAAAATATAGTCGTATGCGGTTTGGCTAAAAAGCTTGAAGAAGTTTGGCTTCCTGATAATGAATACCCAATTATTCTTAAACGAAGCTCCCAAGGATTATATTTGCTACAGAGAGCTAGAGATGAATCGCATCGTTTTGCTATAACTTATCATAGGCAAAAAAGAAGAAGAGCTATGCTAAATTCGTCGCTAGACTCGATTCCTGGTATTGGAGAGTTTTACAAAAAACGTCTTCTTTCCGTATTTGGTAGTGTTAAGAAATTAAAAGATGCGAGTATTGACGATTTACAAAAGGTCTCTGGCATTGGTCAAGCTAAAGCTAAATCTATTTACGAATCATTGCATAAGTGACATTGATATTCAATAGAATTATCTTATAAATTAGTTAAATAATTTTCGGCATGTTGATTCGTCATGATAAGACACTAGCCTTGTAAGTATGTCTCAGGAAATTGAAATAGGACTGGGCAAAAAAGCCCGAGTCGCTTACTCACTTGACGATATTGCTATACTACCTTCGCGTCGTTCTCGCGACCCGCAGGCTGTTTCTACGTCCTGGCAAGTCGATGCTTATAGTTTTGACGTACCAGTGATTGCTGCGCCAATGGATTCTGTTACTAGCCCAGATACGGCTATTGCAATGGGTCAGATGGGCGCCTTGGGTGTACTTGATTTGGAAGGTTTATGGACTCGTTACGAGGATCCAGAACCACTTCTAAAGGAAATTTCGGAGCTTCCAAACGAAATTGCTACGAAGCGTATACAAGAAATTTATTCTGAACCAATTAAGCCTGAACTTATTGTTAAACGTTTGCGCACTATTCGTGATTCTGGAGTTACTGTTGCAGGTGCTCTTTCCCCTCAGCGCACTCAGGAATTTTACTCTACTGTGTTAGAAGCTGGAGTAGATCTTTTTGTTATCCGTGGAACAGCTGTTAGTGCAGAACATGTTTCTAAAGATCATGAACCACTTAATCTAAAGAAATTTATTTATGATCTTGATGTTCCAGTTATTGTGGGAGGCTGTGCTGATTACACTTCGGCTCTGCATTTAATGAGAACTGGTGCAGCTGGAATTCTCGTAGGTTTCGGTGGAGGTGCAGTTTCTGCAACTATGAATACTCTTGGTGTTCAAGCTCCTATGGCAACTGCAATCTCAGATGTTGCTGAAGCTCGTCGTGATTATATGGATGAATCTGGCGGAAGGTATGTTCAGATTATAGCTGATGGAGGAATGGGAACCTCTGGCAACTTTATTAAGGCTTTGGCTATGGGAGCAGATGCAGTTATGCTTGGAACTCCTTTAGCGCGAGCGACCGAGGCTCCAGGCCGCGGAATGCATTGGGGTGCAGAGGCTCGCCATCCATCTTTGCCACGCGGAATGCGTACGAATGTTGGAACTGTTGCTCCGCTGGAGAATATTTTGTTTGGTCCAAGTCATATGGCAGACGGAAAAACAAATTATGTTGGCGCGTTAAGGCGCACAATGGCATCCACTGGGTATGTTGATGTTAAGAGTTTCCAGCGTTGTAGTGTTGTATTTAACCCATTCCATCAGGATGTTCGGTAATTTTTAATATTATTTGTTTACTTCCTTGTGAGCTTAAAACTAAAAATTTAAGTGCACAAGGAAGTAAAAACTATAATGTGCATAACTTAACACTAAATAATCCTTGATTTTTCAACAAAAATCGAGGATTTAATTTTATTTATGCACACTTAGAAATAATGCTTTGAATTTTTGAAATAAGTTGTATGCTTTATTTAAACCTTTGCTAGACATTGGTTTTAAATTAAAAATACAAAAAAATAAAATAAGGAATTTAAAAATAGAAAATGGGATAAGTAACAAATTTTAACGGGAAAGAGCAGGAAAATGAATAATACTCTTGGTACCATAGTCAGCGATAACTATGACGAAAATGATGCATTCTGGGAAGTTGTAAAAAACGACTTTGCTGCAAATGATGATCATCCTACGTTCAAGTGGAATGATCGCAAGCCATTGCCAGTATACGAAGGTTCATTCCCAGTGGGTTCTTCGCATTTTATGGCAACATATCATGTATCATCATGCTTTAATAATTCGGCAGATGAGGAATTATACTTGGACCTCGCTTTAAGAGCGTGCAAAGTAGCATGTATTGCTAGTGACATTTCTAGAGGAAGACCGATATCGTCACAAATGCGTAAGGCTCTTAGTGAGGAATGTATTTTTAAGCTTGAAAACATGTGGTATCTAATATCTCA
This sequence comes from Gardnerella vaginalis, assembly GCF_040427915.1. Classification (NCBI taxonomy): domain Bacteria; kingdom Bacillati; phylum Actinomycetota; class Actinomycetes; order Bifidobacteriales; family Bifidobacteriaceae; genus Gardnerella; species Gardnerella vaginalis. The sequence goes on from NZ_JBETXJ010000002.1 coordinate 1,314,269, forward strand.
ATGTTTCTCAGACAAACACGATGAATATACAAGTTGGCAACTACGTTGCAAACCGACTATGCCAAGAATGATAAATGGAATGCTAATTAGTCCAACTCGTTTTGAGGCAGTTGTTTTATTGTCTATTGGAAGCTTAAATTATTGTGCGTCTTTGGCATTCAAATCTCAAAACGGGAGTTGGATATGTACATTAGTTGACTTGGGATGATTGGTAGGAAATGTACTAGCCTTTAAATTCCATTGTCAATTAAATAATAGTTAAATATAAAAATATGACTCTTCTGGTTTAGGTAATCATTATTAGTTTGTTTCTAAATTATCTAACCAGAAGAGTTTATTTGTAAAAACCACCAATTTTAGGTTGACATTTTTGTACGACTTTCGTTTGTGTCGTGTTAGATATACCGTACAATTAAGACTATGCTGCGAGAATTTGCTGTAGAGGTCATTCACCCAACAAATGACGGTGACACAATTTATTCACTGCTTGCCAATAGGGCAATGCGAGATCCACAAGGCGTAATAGCCCAATGGCAAGACGATGATACTCGTCAATGGCATGATGTTACTGCATCGGAAATGCTATTAAAAGTTCGTGCAACAGCTAAGGGGTTGATTGCTCTTGGCGTTGAACGAGGAAGCAAAGTTGTTATTTATTCCCCAACCTGTTATGAGTGGGGTGTTACGGATTTTGCTTGCGCGTGCATTGGTGCTGTAAGCATTCCAATTTATGAAACAGATTCAGCAATTCAAGCTGCTGAAATTATTTCTGAAGTAAAGCCTGTTATAGCTTTTGCAGGTGATGATGAACATGCGCAGTGTTTAGAGCGAGTTCGCCAAGACAATAAGCGTATGTCTTTAAAGACTATTTTTAACTTTAAAGCTGCTGGAATAGACGCAGTGATTGATTTTGGAAAATCAATCAGCGACGACGAGCTTAATAGAAGCATTGGTCAAGTAAAAGCTGATGATTTAGCGACTATTGTATACACCTCTGGTTCAACTGGAAAACCAAAGGGTGCAATGCTTTCTAATAGGAATTTTACGCATATTGTGTATGCGGCTTATGACGTTTTAAATGATATGCTTTATAAGCCAAGTAGACTATTGCTGTTCCTTCCATTAGCTCATTGCTTTGCCAGATACATACAATATGTGGCAATAGGTTCTCACGGCGTTATTGGATATGTGCCAAATGCGAAGCATTTATTAGCAGATTTGCGTAGTTTTAAACCTACATATTTGCTTGGAGTTCCAAGAGTGTTTGAAAAGGTTTATAACGCTGCGTCTCAAAAAGCTGGAGCAGGTATACGCGGTAGGATTTTTGCGAAGGCTGTACAACATTTTATTGAGTGGTCTAAAGATGAAGTTGAAGGCAGAGCACATTCAATTTATGCAAAACTTCAGCATGACTTCTATATGAAAACTGTTGGATCTTCCATAAGGTCTGCTTTGGGACCTAATCTGTCGTGGTTAGCTTGCGGCGGAGCTCCAATAAATGCTGAACTTGCTCATTTCTTTAACGGATTGGATGGAATAACCTTTATTCAAGGTTATGGAATGACCGAAACAGCAGCTCCTTGTGTTGTTAATTTTGAACATGCTAATCAAGTTGGTTCTGTGGGTCGCCCTGGTCCTGGAATTACTATCCGTATTGCAGATGATGGGGAAGTTCTTGTAAAAGGTCCTAACGTTTTTATCGGATATTATGATAAGCCAGATCTTACTTCGGATGTTATTGACGAAGATGGATGGCTCCATTCTGGAGATTTAGGCGAGATAGACGATGAAGGATTCTTGTCTATTACTGGTAGAAAGAAAGATATTATTATCACTGCTGGTGGAAAAAATATAAGTCCAGCGCCTTTGGAAAGTATTATCTCTAAGTGTCCTCTCGTATCTCACGCAGTAGTTGTAGGAGACGGCAAGCCATTTGTTTCCGCTTTGATTGAGGTTGAGCCAGATATGGTTCGTTCTTGGCTTAAGAGTCAGGGAATGGATGAAAATCTTTCTATGAGTGCTGTTGCGGAAAACGATGCTATTCGTTCTGTTGTACAACAGTTTATTGATCAGGCAAATAGCACTGTTTCTAGAGCTGAGTCTATTCGTAAATTTATTATTTTGGATGAAGAATTTTCACAAGATGCTGGCACTTTGACTCCAAGCATGAAAGTTGTGCGTCCTAAGGTTTTGAAGAGGTATTGTGATCTTATAGAGAGTCAGCTTTATGCTCCAAAACCAAACAGTAGACCATTACCTGCTACAGTTAAGATTTTAGATAAGACAACTGAGACTGTTAAGCAAGCGCAAGAAACTGTTAAACAGGCTCAAGAAGCGGTTACTCCTAGAGTTAAACAAGCAATAGATCAGGCTGCTACTCATCTGAAACGTTTTGGTGAGGATTTGCCTACACAGGTTAATGTAAAAGATCAGCATACTGAATATGCTGATAAGAATAATAATTCTAACGACAAAGAATAGTTATTCGAAATTAAATTAGCTATAAAACGTTAAATAGGCTGATTAAAATTGCAATTTTAATTACACTAAGTCTTGTATAATTGCATTGCATTTTTAATTAGCCTTTTAGAATTTTTAAGGAAGTACTGTGACTATTAGACAGATTCGCATTGTTCCAGATCCTGTTCTTAGAACACCATGTGACCCAATTCGTGAGATTACTCCAGCAGTTAGAAGTCTCGTAGAAGATTTATTAGAAACTGTAAACGATCCAGGTAGAGCTGGGCTCAGTGCAAATCAAATAGGTATTAGCCTTAGAGCGTTTTCATACAATATTGAAGGTCATATTGGATATATTCTCAATCCTGTTATTGAAGAATTGAGTGGTGAACAATATGGGGATGAAGGTTGCTTGTCTGTTCCAAGATTATGGTATAAGACTCGCAGGGCGGATTATGCTAGGGCTAAAGGCATTGATTTAGACGGTAAAACTATTGTTCTAGAAGGCAAGGGCTTAATGGCTCGCATGATTCAGCATGAGTGTGATCATTTAGATGGACACGTTTATTTGGATCGTTTAGAGAAAGATGTTAGAAAACAAGCTTTACGCCAACTTCGTAATGGATTAGCTAAATAATATCTAAATAAGAAATATCAACAACTATAGTATTAGTTCGTAATATTTATTTAGTATTAAGCGTTTGATATGATTAACCTTTGCGTGTCCATTGAGCATGAATATTGTCGCGTTATATGATTGCTCGTTTTTTATTGTCTACTCGGATGCGCGAATACGCGCCATGTACGCGTCCGTTCGTGTCGGTCGGCTTGGATTTAGACATATGTTAGCCAAGTTGCATGCGAACAGGCATGGCCAGGCAAGAACCGACAAGAAAGGTATATAGATATGGCACAGATTACCATGAGTGAAATGCTGAAGGCAGGTTTGCACTTCGGACATCAGACTCGTCGCTGGAATCCAAAGATGAAGCAATTTATTCTAACCCAGCGCAATGGTATTCATATCATCAATTTGTTCAAGTCGCTCGACATGATCGACAAGGCTTATGACTTCATTAAGCAGACTGTTGCTCACAACGGTACTGTTTTGTTCGTGGGTACCAAGAAGCAGGCTCAAGAGGCTGTGCAGAATCAGGCTACTCGTGTGAACATGCCTTACGTGAGCGAGCGTTGGCTCGGCGGTATGCTGACGAACTTCCAGACTGTTTCCACTCGCGTAAAGCGTCTCAAGGAACTTGAGGAAATGGACTTCACTGATGTTCGTGGATCTGGTTTGACTAAGAAGGAGCTTTTGCTTCTTGAGCGCGAAAAGGACAAGCTTTCCAAGCAGCTCGGCGGTATTCGCAACATGAACCGTACTCCTTCGGCAATGTTCGTTGTTGATATTAACAAGGAAGCTTTGGCCGTTGAAGAAGCTCACAAGCTTGGTATTCCAGTTGTGGCAATCGTTGACACCAACACCGATCCAGACTCTGTTGAGTATCCAATCCCAGCAAATGATGATGCAATTCGTGGTGTCGAGCTTCTTACTAGCTTGATGGCTGACGCTGTTGCAGAAGGTTTGCTTGAACGTGCTGGAAAGGGCGCAAAGTCTGAAGGCTCTGACGCTCAGCCAATGGCAGCATGGGAAAAGGAACTACTCACTAAGGAAACTGAACAGTCTGAAGACGAAGCCAAGGCTGAATAAGTCTGTTGGCGGTTAATGAGGAGAACAAAATGGCAGCAATTACTGCAGCGTTGATTAAGCAGGTGCGCGAAGAAACTGGCGCTGGCATGATGGACGTTAAGAAGGCTCTTACCGAAGCCGAAGGCGATGTAGCTCGCGCTAAGGAAATTATCCGTGCTAAAGGCATTCAGGCCGCTGGCAAGCGTGAAGGTCGCAAGGCTCAGGAAGGAACCGTTGCTTCTAAGGTTGTTAAAACTGCAGAAGGTGAAACTGGCTATGCAGTTGAATTGAATTCCGAAACCGACTTTGTTGCTAAGACTCCAAAGTTCGTTGAATTCTCTGAAACCGTGTTAAGCAATGCTATTGAAGCTGACGCTTCCAGCGCAGAAGAGCTTCTTGCCGCTAAGGCTGGAGATGCTACTGTTAAGGAAGAAGTAGAAGAAGCAGCAGCTTTGTTTGGTGAGCACGTTAAGGTTGGTCAGATTGCCAAGATCAGCGGTCCTCATGTAGAGATTTATGCTCACAAGAAGTCCGTTGAATTGCCTCCAAGCATTGTTTCTATGATTGCTACTGATGAGGCTGGTGCTAAGGTCGCTCATGAAGCTGCTTTGCAGATTTCCGCTATGGGCGCTCAGTGGCTTCGCCGCGAAGACGTTCCAGCTGATGTATTGGAGTCTGAGCGTCGCGTTGCTACAGAGAAGTCTTTGGCTGAAGGCAAGCCAGAGAAGATTGTTCCAAAGATTGTTGAAGGTCGTTTGAATGCCTTCTTCAAGGAAACCGTTCTCCTTGAGCAGTCCTACGTCAAGGATCCATCTAAGACTATTGGAGATTTGTTCAAGGAAGTCGGCGGTTCTGCTTTGGCTTTCGCTCGTGTTGAGGTTGGCAAAGGCTCTGCTGAATGATTTTTAAGCGAAAGCTTATTAAAAATTCATAAAACAAGAATGGGTTTGCGTGATAAGTCATGCAAGCCCATTCTTTTAATTTATACATTATAAAATCGTGTTTTGCTGTGTCGTCATTGAAAGATATCATGGCAAAGATATGCTTGCGTTCGCCGTTATGACTGGAGGAAAGTTTTATGACTATCGCACAAGCGGGGGAAAGCAAGTCTCGTAGAGTTTTATTGAAGCTCTCGGGAGAAGCATTTGGCGGTGGCGCCGTTGGTATTGATACTCATGTTATTCGTAGAATTGCTGGAGAAATTGTAAAAGCAGTGCATGAAGGCGTGCAAGTTGCAATTGTTGTTGGCGGTGGTAATTTCTTCCGCGGAGCAGAGCTTCAGCAGGCTGGAATTGATCGTAGTCGTGGTGACTATATGGGTATGCTCGGTACTGTTATGAATTGCTTGGCTCTGCAAGATTTTCTTGAACAAGCTGGTCAGGCAACTCGTGTACAAACTGCTATAACAATGGGCCAAGTTGCAGAACCTTATATTCCACTTAAAGCAATTCGACACCTTGAAAAGGGTCGTGTAGTTATTTTTGGTGCTGGTGCTGGAATGCCATATTTTTCAACTGACACTGTATCTATTCAGCGATCTTTGGAAATACATTGCGATGAGGTTTTGATGGGCAAGAATGGTGTAGATGGTGTTTATAGCGCTGATCCACGGAAAGATAAGAACGCGAAGAAATTTGTAACGTTAAATTATCAACGTGCTCTTGTCGATGGTCTTGCTGTTATGGATGCTTCTGCACTATCTATGGCTAGAGACAACAAGCAGAAGATTCGCGTATTCGGATTAGAGGGCGAAGGAAACGTCACTAGAGCACTGGTTGGTGAGGAAATCGGAACTTTAGTTTCGGATGCTGAGCCTGCATTTGCTTAAATATGCGAATATTCATAATTTGAATATTTAAAATTGAATAAACATGAAAATAGTTAAATAATAAATTTTAAAATTGGCACATACCGATAAAGGAGATTACATGCCAGCGATTATCGATCAGGCTCTTGAACAGATGAACAAGTCTGTGGAAGCTACTAAAGAGAATTTCATGGGCATTAGAACTGGACGTGCTAATCCTGCTCTTCTTAATGGCATTATGGTTGACTATTATGGTGCTCCAACACCTATTAAGGCTGTTGCTTCTATTGGTGTTCCAGAGCCTCGCACTCTTTCTGTAACTCCTTTTGATGCTTCGCAAGCTAATGCTGTAGAAAAGGCTATTCGCGACTCAGATTTAGGAGTAAGCCCTAATAGAGATGGCAATGTAATTCGTGTTACAATGCCAGAACTTACAGAAGATCGTCGTAAAGAATACGTAAAGCTTGCTAAGACAAAAGCTGAAGAAGGTAAGGTTGCTGTTAGAAATATTCGCCGTAAAACCAAGGAGAATATTGATAAGTCTGTAAAAGATGGTGAAATCGGCGAAGATGAAGGAGAGCGTTTACAGAAAGAGCTTGATAAAGTTACGAAGCAAGTAACTGATTCCTTAGACGCTTTGCTTGATGGCAAGCAGAAGGAAATAATGGAGGTCTGATTCTTCAGAAACTTTTAGGCTGAATGGGTGTCGTATGAATCAAGAAAATCTTGAAGAATTGTCTAACAAAGTTGATTTGTTAACTAATAACAATTTAGTCGGTAATAATAAGTCAGCAAAATCTGATTCTTCACGTGAGAAGACTATTAACGGCACCCATGATGCTTTGGGCGATATAAATCGTCGTACTGGCAGAAATATGCCTCAAGCTATAGCAACTGCAGCTTTATTGGTTGCTGTGATTATCGCTTGTCTTGTAATTAGCATAGATGCTTTTGTTATTCTTTTAACTATTTTTATGGTCCTCGCGTTGTGGGAGTTGCATGTAGATTTTGCTACCGCAGGTTTTAGGATTCCATTTCTGGTATTGTCTATTTGTTCTGTAATCACTATTCTTTCTGCTTTTTATGCAAGATGGCATGCTGTTGCTATGGCAAGTGGCATAACAGCGTCATTGCTTTTAACTGTTGTTTTTGCTACATTGAATAGCACTGTTTCTCAAAGGACTTTGCGCGCTGTAGAAAAAAAGCTTCAGCATCCTACATTATCTAAAAGTGCAAAGGCAAATACTTTCACTAATACGGCAGTCTCATTATTTGTTGTATTGTATATTCCTTTGCTTGCCTCGTGCATTGTTTTGTCTTTAACAAATACTAAGTATGCTATAGCGCATGCGATGCTGCTTGTGTTTCTACCAGCTTTAAGCGACACTGGTGGTTTGTTTGCTGGTGCGTGGCTTGGTAAGCATAAGCTCTCTCCCCGTATTTCTCCTAAGAAATCAATAGAGGGTCTTTTAGGGTCAATGCTTTTTGCTTTGATAGGTGCTTACGCTATCATATCCGGCTTCTATGGATCTTCTTGGATAAAATTCTGGTGGATGCCAGCAATAATGGGTGTTGCATCAGGCATGGTTGGTACCTTTGGTGATTTATGTGCTTCAATGCTTAAAAGGGATATTGGTATTAAGGATATGGGGCATTTGCTTAAAGGCCACGGTGGCGTTTTAGATAGAGTGGATTCTATTTTGCTTTGTGCGCCTGTTCTTATGGCGTTGATTAAGGTTGTAGGGTTCTAATTTATAGGTAATATTTTAGATATTAATCGTTTGTTTTGTCATAAAACCATTACAAGTAACCGTCATGGTTTTCTACTAACATGAGGACTTATGACGATTTGTTCTATTCCTAGTCCTAGTATTTCTCAGATTACATTAGGACCTATCACGTTAAGATTTTATGCTTTATCAATTCTTGCCGGTGCACTTGTTGCAATGTGGATTACCACTCGCAGATGGAAACGAGAAGGCGGAGATTTTAATCAGATATTAGATGTTGCACTGGTTAGTCTTCCGTCAGGAATAGTTGGAGCACGTCTTTATCATGTTATTACCACTCCTGAAAAGTTCTTTGGACCTAAGGGAGATTTGTTGGAGATATTTAGGATTTGGAATGGTGGCTTAGGAATCTGGGGAGGAGTAATCCTAGGATCTATTGCTGCAAGCGCACTGTGTGCCTATAAAAAATATCCAATAAGCTTGCTTGCAGATGCCGCTGCACCTAGTTTGCTTATTGCACAAGGTATAGGGCGGTTAGGTAATTGGTTTAACCAAGAGCTTTATGGTGCTCCAACTACTTTGCCATGGGGCCTAAAACTTAATTATTCTGCTGCAAATGCTATAGGGCACAGTGAAAGTTGCTACGATGGTCTCACATGCCCAGAGGGTACTCTGTTTCACCCTACTTTCTTATATGAAATGATTTGGAATTTTGTTGGAGCAGCTTTGCTTATTTCTTTCGGCAAAGTTCTTAAGCAAAAACTTAAATCTGGATCTGAGTTTGTTCTTTACGTAATGTGGTATACAGCAGGAAGAATGTGGATTGAGTCTTTAAGGATCGATTTTTCGCATACTTTCCTTGGAGTAAGAATTAACGTATGGGTTTCTATAGTTATATTTATTATTTCAATTATTGTTTTTATGATTTTGCAGAATAGCCACAGGTCAAGAACAGATCTTGTGAATCGTCTTATTGATATAACTGCAGATGAACGTGAACGCGAATCTCAATCTAATTCAAATATTAAAACAAAAAGATTATCCTAAAATATTCTTAAATATATAGTTATTTTGTTTTTCTAGTCGCTTGCTTTTCTTAGAATGGAACACATGAATATACAAATAGCACCTAGCATTCTTTCTGCAGATTTTTGCAATCTTGAAAGAGATCTTGTAGCAATTTCAAATGCTGATCTTGTTCACGTTGATGTTATGGATCATCATTTTGTACCGAATTTAACTTTAGGGGAGCCTATTGTTAAACGTATTTGCGAGGTAACCGATCTTCCTGTAGATGTTCATTTGATGATTGAGGATCCTGATCGTTGGGCTCCAGAGTATGCAAAACTTGGTGCTGATTCTGTGAGCTTCCATATGGGTGCCACTCATGCGCCTGTTCGTCTTGCTCGTCAGCTTCGAGACATGGGTTGCAAAGCTTGTTTTGCAGTTCGACCAGCTGAGCCAGTTGAACCTATTTTCGATATTCTTGATGAATTCGATATGGTTCTTATTATGACTGTTGAGCCTGGTTTTGGTGGACAGAAGTTCTTGAGCAATCAAATGGGTAAGGTTCGTCGTTTACGTGATGAAATTACTCGTCGTGGATTGGATACTCATATTCAGGTTGATGGTGGAGTAAGCCCTTCTACAGCTGCTATAGTCGCAGAAGCTGGTGCTGATGTGCTGGTTGCAGGATCTGCTGTTTATGGTGCTGAAAATCCATCAGCAGCTATTGATTCTATTCGTAATATTGCGCAAGAGGCTTGGCGAGCATGAAACTTTTATTGGGGCATTTTTAGAATAATGCCCCAATATTTTATTTATGCAAAATAGAATACAATTAGTGAATCTTTTAAATTGTTTTAAGGAAATTGGTATGGTTAAGTTCGTTTCTAATCAGGAGTACAGTCCTGAAGCACTTGATCGAGTTTTTACTGTACCTAATGTGATTAGTTTTCTGCGTATATGTTCAATACCATATCTTGCCATTTTAATTGCGCAAAATAAAATGTGGTTTGCTCTAATTATTCTTGCTATATCTGCTTTTTCAGATTGCGTTGATGGTTATATTGCTAGAACTTTTAATCAGGTTAGTAAATTAGGGCAAATCTTAGATCCTGTTGCGGATAGGCTTTTAATAGCATGCAGCATTTTAGCTTTAGCGTTTGCCAAGATTATACCTTGGTGGGCGTTGGCTCTTGTTGTTTTGCGAGACATAATAATGGCTATTTTGATTGTTATTCTTGCACAATATGATTATGGACCTTTACCAGTGAACTTCATGGGTAAAACTGGAACAGCATTATTGATGGTTACTATCGTATTATTTATGATTGTTTATGCTGTTGCGACTGAACCAATGCTTATTTTGTATGCTGCAGCAATAGCTTGTGCAATTTGGGGAATAACGCTTTACTGGTTTGCTGGAGTGTTGTATTGCATTCAAGCTTATAAGTTATTAATAAAAAAGTTTAAATAAGGATTATACGTATTATAAACTGGTTTGAATAACGGACATATTTATGGTGCAAAAGACTTCTAATCTAAATCATGGTGTGAATGACACTGATCATAGTGTTATTCCAGAGTCTTTTCCTGCTCCAACCGTTATCTTATTTTCAAAACGCAGAGCAGTTTTTTCCAAATCAGTGTTTGCTCTTGGTCCTCATCATGTGACTACTTCAAGTTATAACTTTTCTAACCACAATGAAAAAAGACGTCGTATTGAAGACTATTCATTACGCTTAATCGATGATTTGAGCAATAGACCAGTGGATCCTCTTTTTATGGATTCCCGTCTTAATAAGCAGAATGTTAGTAAGATTAATATTTGGATTACTAGAATAATTGTTTTTATTATTTGTGTTGCTCTTGGCACTGTGGGAAGTCAATTTGTGCAAAAATTGCATACGGATTCTCGTAAAGCCATACGTTTATCGCTAGCTAACGAGCTTACTTCTCGCACGAGTCGTTTTGACAATCTTGTTAAAGATGTGACTAGATTGCGTACGAGTGTAGATCGTGAGTCAAAAAGGATTAATACTCCTTATGAAAATCAAGTTGATAAATCTGACAATATGACGAATGGTACACATGGCGTTATAGGGTCTGGAATTGTTTTAACTATTGCTAATCCTATTTCTACAAACAATGACGTTTCTAGCGGTAATATTCCTAGAGAAATGGCTAAGGGAGCAAGAATTAGGGTTGTTACCGATAGAGATATTCAGATTTTTGTTTCTATTCTTTGGGATGCAGGTGCAGAAGCAATATCAATAAACGGTCATAGAATTGGCGCTCAAACGTCAATCCGTACTGCTGGGTCAACTATTCTTATAGGTGTTAATCAGACTCAAAGCCCTTATACGATTGAGGCTATTGGAGATAGTTCTAGTCTTATCGAAAAGTTAAATTCTCAAAAGCGCTCTCCGTGGTTTGTTTCTCTTAGCGATGCAGGTATTAATCCGCAAATTTCTAAGTCAAATGCGCTTAGACTTTCCGCTGCTGGAACTGGTGAAATTAATTTTGCAAAAGAATTATTGAGTAGGAGATAGGAAAATAGGTTATGACAGCTGTTCTTGGATTGATTTTAGGTGCTCTTATTGGGATTGTTGTACATCCTGATATTCCAGTAGTTATTCAACCGTATCTGCCGATTATGGTTCTTGCAGCTTTGGACGCTCTGCTTGGAGCTGCAAGAGCTTATTTTGAGCGTAGTTTCTCTGATAAGGTGTTTGTTATTTCATTCTTTTCGAATGTTATTGCTGCTACTCTTTTAGTTTTACTCGGAAATCAACTTGGAGTTGGAGCACAATTGCAAACTGCTGTTATTGTTGTATTAGGAATACGAATCTTCTCTAACGTTTCTGCAATACGTCGTTTTATATTTAGAGGTTGATATGCGTCATCCATTTTCTAATGCATCAAAAAATAGCATAAAGAACGACAATTTAGACGATACTTTTGATAAAAATGTTGACAAAAATATTGATAAAAATATTGACAATATCGTCAGAAAATTGCATCGTCAGCATGCTAAAGATCGCGAAAGTGACCGTACACAAACAGGTTCTTTCCCGATTGTTAAACGAAAAAATAAGCCTTCATTGCAAGGTCATATTACGCGTACGCGTATTTTAACTGGCTTACTTGTTATGCTTCTTTGCGCATTGCTTGGATTTGCTTATATGATTCAAATTAATAGAAGTACACTTGTGTATCAGACGATGAGTGAGGATGAGCTTACTCGTTTAATTACAGAAACTAATTCGCAAATACAAAATCTAGAGCAGCGAAAGTTTGAGTTAACTAGCCAGCTTAATTCTTTAAAAGCGTCTGTTAACAAACAAGAGGAAGCTGCTAGAATTGCTAAGCAGAATTCTCAGACTAGTGGTTTAATATCTGGTCGTCTTCCAGCTGTTGGTAAGGGAGTAATTATTCACATTACTGCTGGAGAAAAAGAGCGTGTGGATGCTGCTACAATGTTTCAACTGCTCGAAGAGCTTCGTAATGCTGGAGTTGAGGTTATGTCTGTTAACGACATACGTATAGTGACTTCTAGCTATATTTCTGACACTAAGCATGGGTTATTGTGTGATGCAATTGAGATTAATCCTCCATACGTTGTTAAAGCTATTGGCGAACCACAGAACTTGCAAAACGCCGTAAACATTGCTGGGGGAGTTGGATCTAGATTAAAAGTTAAATTCGGTGCTTCCGTATATGTTTCAACGCCTGAAGAGGTCGAAATTCGCTCGACACGCGAACCAAAACAGTATCAATATGCAAAACCAGTCGAATAAGAAGGTAAAATAGCAATTATGACTGAACCGATTCCTACTGCTGGCGAAACAACCATTATTGGTATGCCAGCTATTACCATTCCAATAAACTCTAATGCAGATCGTCCTCTTAGGCAGGATGATTTAGATACTATAGCAAAGCTGCTTCCTGGTACTGCCTTGCTTATTTCTACACGTGGAGCAGTTTCTGGATCGCGTTATTTACTAGATGAGGACGTCGTGTCTGTTGGACGAGATTCTAGAGCTGATATTATGCTAGACGATTCTACTGTTTCTAGAGCTCATGCTGTTTTTCGTAGAAATGGTACTGTTTTTAGCATTGCTGATGCTGGAAGTCTAAATGGAACGTATGTTAATCGTAACCGTGTTGATGAAGCTATTCTTCATAATGGTGACGAAATTATGATTGGCAAGTTCCGATTAATGTTCTTTACGTGTGACGCTGTTACTAAACGATAATGACTTTTGAAAACTCTCCTGAAGATAGTGCGTTGGCTGATTCTTTAAAACATGATCATCAACCAACGCAGGGGGAGCTGTTTTCATTTTCGGATGATGAAGAGTATTCCACAGGATACCGTGGAAGTGTTGCTATGAATATCGCTGGTATTACATATAGGCAACTTGATTATTGGGCGCGTAAACACATAATTGAACCTTCTATTAATCCGTCTCATGGTTCTGGATCTCGTCGTTTATATTCCTTTAAAGACATTGCAATTATGGCTGTTTCTAAGCGACTTTTAGACGCTGGAGTAAATCTTACTAATGTGACTACTGCTATAGTGTTTTTAAATTGTTTTAGCGTAAAGCATCTCGAAAATATGACTATAATTTGCGATGGACAATCTGTTGTTGAATGCGATAGTAATCAGGAAAATATGCGAGATATGCTTGAATGTGGTACAGCTGTTTTTGCTATCGCTGTTGGTCGTATTGTTAAACAGGTTAAAGCTGATTTAAACTCTGAATTATCTAAGTAAATTTCTTAATATATTTGTATCTTTTATTCCTAAAATATATCTAATCTGACATAACGTACATTATCGGGTAAATACTCATATATGTTCTAGCAAGAAAAAACAAATAATATTTCAAAATTATTCAAAATACTCGTTAATGGCATTATTCAAATCAGAAACACTGTCGATAATACGATAAGCTCCGTGAGCTTTAAGCTCACCAGGCTCGGCATAACCCCAAGAGCAACCCAAACAATCAATATTGCATGCTAAAGCGCCATCAACATCCGTCCAACGGTCACCAACCATTAAAGCACGGTCTCGTAAAGGATCGAATCTAATATTTTCAAAAACATAGCGAATAACTTGATCTTTATTAATCCTAGACATATCTTTGCTAGCACCATAAATACCATCAATCAAGTTTGTCAATCCAAAATGATCACAAATTGGTTTAACTTGATATTCTGGCTTGCAAGATGCAGTAGCAAGATAATAACCAGACTTTCGTAGCAACTTTAGCTGCTCAGGAATGCCATCATAAACTTTGTTCAAAAAATTCCCCGTAATCATATCACCATTTGGATTATCAGGATCTATAAAAGTTGCAACTTCGGAATAATATTTCCTATACAATTTAACGCCTTCAGATTGCAATTCTTTAGGCATATGATTCCTCTGAAAAGATTCAAGTATAGACGGTCCAACAAAACGCAACATTTCAGTATCATCAGGTATTTGCATACCAAGATCAGACATCGCTTTTTTAGCGCAGGCAATAATACCAGCATGCGATTGTGTTAAAGTACCATCTAAATCAAGAAGAACAACTTTCATAACAGCTTATTTCCCTTAGAAGTGTTTTGTTTGTAAAAATAATTCTCACTCGTAATCAGGAATCCAACCCTCATGATGCATCTTTAAACGCTTATCAAGTAAAGCTTTAAGCTCTTCTTCACTTCTACGCTCTAAAAGCATATCCCAATGCGTACGTGCTGGCTTATTAAAATCATCATCTGGCCTGTCTGCATCGCCTTCCTTATGCGCTAATGCACCACAACGGCATTCCCACTCTTCAGGAATTTCAGCACCTTGAGCAAATGGAAGAATCGTTCTGTGACCTTTAGGACACACATATGCAACATCGTTACGAGCAGCGAAATCAACATTATCGTCGGATTCCAATGATTTAGCTCCAATGCTCATTCCACGTAAACTGCGCTCTGCCATAATATATTATTCTCCTTTTTGTTTTCATTATAAAGCTAGCGAATTGCACGGACGATACACAAATGTATACCATGATATATCAATAACATATCAAACATCACAATAAGCAACTACCCCGCGATTAATAAGTTTAGCTGCTTCATAAGCATTGTGCGCTAAAGAATCATCTACGTTAGGCAATATTTTCAAATATTCGCTAGCAACAGCAAGTTGATTAAGTAAGTCAATAAGTCTTTTTGCAAATCTGACAAAATCACCACCCGTTATGTCAGTATTCTGCAATATGTCAAGTAAATCAGCACCCTGAGCCCAATCATAAATCATATCAATTGCACCAAAATCAAGAGGTCTTAAAGCATCAAGATGATTATTCAAGCACATATCACTTATACGAATAAATAATTCTTTCATCCTTAAAACTGTATTGAATACAGGCGCATTTAATCCTCCAGGATACCTACGCGGCTCTCCCCCAACAGGACCTCTAGACTCGTACACTAATGCAGATAAACAAGACAATAATTGAATAGGTGTTAGATTATTAAAAATTCCTTCACAAATTGATTGAGCAAAAACAACATCAAGCTCGTTGTAAAGTCTACGAAGCAACTGACCCTTGTCTGTTAACACTAAAGCATCGTTCGTATTTTTTAAATAATCTAATCTACAAAGGACTTCACAAATACTATCGAAACATCTTGCAACTGAGCCAGTGCGAGAATTATAGCGATCCTTAACCTGATTTAGTTCACGCATTTCTCGAGCCCAATAATAACCCCAGTGTAAATGACCTTGAATATCTGGGCATCCTGCACAAGGATGGTTACGCTCCTCGTTGCGTAAAGTATCGATAGTTTTATCTAATTCTTTAAAAGCTTTAGTACGCTCAGTTTCACTAGCAAATATTGTATGCTTAAGTTTTCTACGCTGATCATGCTGAGCATCTTTAAGACGCATTCTAAGAGTCATAAACTCAGCAAAATCACCTTGAGTGCAATGAAATGCTTGTTCGTAACCACTAATAGCTTCTTTAAGATCTTCAATACGACTTAAAAGCCTTTGAGCAGAAGCATTGGCTTCCCATTGAGCAAAAGAACTACTTAGAGTTATGCGAGCAGTTTTAACATCACTATTATTTAGGAGATTAACAGCCATGTTGAATGTAGGAACAAAGCTAGAATGAAGAGGATACACACGTTTACTAGACAATGATGCAGCCTTAGAAGGATCAAAATCATGATTGTCAATTAACACTGCATGACCAATATCATCTATGCCACGTCTGCCAGCGCGACCAGTAAGTTGTGTAAATTCACCAGGAGTTAATGGAACGTGACCTGTACCATCAAATTTAACGAGTTTTTCAACAACAACACTTCTCGCAGGCATATTTAAACCTAAAGCAAGAGTTTCTGTAGCAAAAATAACTTTAATAAGACCTCGTTCAAAAAGCGTTTCGACAATATGACGAAAAATAGCAATCATACCAGCGTGATGAGCTGCAAAACCTTGTTCAAGAGCATACCTAAAACGCTCAAATCTAAGTGCCTTTAAATCGCTTTTGCTTAGCTTATTTTCCGCAATCATAGAATCAACTATTCTGCGGATTTCATACATTTCTTCATCGCTAGTAAGAGATAATCCAGCGTTTAAACATTGTTGAACAGCCTGATCGCATCCAGAACGAGAAAAAATAAAATATATTCCTGGGAGCATATCAAGGTAATCAAGCTCATCTATAACAGCCCACCTTTTAGGTGTGTGTCTAACAGCAACTTCTCCCCTATTACTTTTAGATGAATTATCATATTTGTTAGAAAACTTGCCTTTTCTAAAACGTTTATTCGTATTACGATAAGATGCTTTACGGCGTAAAGAAGCATTCTCCCATTGAGTGATTTTTCTTGTTAAGGCAAGATTCACATGATTAGTACTATTACCGTTTTTATCAACATCATATAAGTTAAGTAGTTCAGGCTCTGTGCGTCCATCCTTTTGGATAATAACATGTCTTTCAAGTGGAACAGGACGATGCTCATCTACAACCAAATGTGTTTCTCCGCGCACAGAAGAAATCCATGCACTAAAATCTTCCACATTAGAAACGGTTGCAGAAAGACCAATAATCTTAACGCTCTGAGGAAGATGAATAATAACTTCTTCCCACACAGCACCCCTGAATTTATCTGCAAGATAATGAACCTCATCTAAAACAACAAATCCAAGAGATTTAAGAGTAATTGAACGTTCGTAAAGCATATTGCGTAAAACTTCTGTAGTCATAACAACAATATCAGCTTCTGGATTAACCGAAGTATCTCCAGTTAAAAGTCCAACTCTATCTATTCCATAAACTTCACAGAAATCATGATATTTTTGATTACTTAAAGCCTTAATAGGAGTTGTGTAAAATGTTTTAACTCCACGATTTACGCCTAGGAAAACGGCAAAATCAGCAACAACAGTTTTACCTGCTCCAGTAGGAGCTGCCACAAGAACATTATCTCCATTTTCAAGAGCATCAATGGCTTCAACTTGAAAATCATCTAAATCAAAACTTAAAGATTGTTCAAATTTTGCAGCCATAGATCGAGAGTGCTTAATAGTTTTCTTAAATGAATTAAAGCGCTCAGCTGGAGATAAAGGAATTTCAGAATCATTCTTGCAATCGTTTGAATCAACAAGAATATCATTTTTCTTTTTCTTGCGATATGACGTCTTAGACATAAAAAAGTTTAGTTCTTTCTTCTTAAATCAGAATAATTTTAAGTTCGCAATTCACTAAGATTCTTTTGACTCTTTAAAAATAGGATTATCAATATCTTCTTGACGCAACGACTTTGTATTCCAATTTTGCCAAATGGACTTATGCGTTTCTCTTATACGATTATGACGCTCATTAACCTTAATTCGAGTATGCTCGTATCTACGCGCTGCATCCTTTATAGGACGAGTGAATAGCGGACTTGTATCATTAGCTAAAGAATCATTATTGTCTTGAAGTCTTTCAAAGCAAGAAGAAACTTTTTCAAGAAAACTTGAAGAATTCTCAAAAATACTAAAAGCATTTCTAACAGCGAAAACAGTTCCGCAAGCAATCATACAAAGCATGAAAAGCGTAATAATAATCCAAATCCACCACGGCATTTTAATTCTCCACAATAGGAGAATCGCTATGATCAACACTCAATTCACGTTGAGCACGAGCAATAATCATAGTCCGCAAAGTTTCTGGAGAAACGGCTTTGATATGACGGGCATGAGCAATACAGAAAGCAACAAACCAAGAATCTGAGCAAACAGTCAAATGAACTTTAACGCCACTCCCACAAGGCTCAACCGTAGCACCCGAAAGACTCTTTAAGAAGTTTAAATCAGGTTCATCAGTGATAAAGCATGTTTGCGTACCATTGTCAAAACTCCACTTACGAAGTTCGCTAATAGGAACATCTGGAATTTCTACAGGGCAAACAGGCGCAATTACCTCTGCATGCTCAATGCGAGCAACGCGAAGAACTTGCCAAATTCTAGGCAAACCATTTGCCTTATTGATAGAAGTATCCTTCGCAACGAGATTACGTTTATCTTCTGGAGCCTGATTTTCGACATCAGTCCAAACTGCAACATAATAGACACCTTCATCAACAAAAATCTTAGAAGGTGCAACAACTTTCCTACGAGTTCTGCCCGCTCCGTCTGTATACTCCATGTCAATTAGAGCACCAGCATTAATAGCGCTACGAACTATAGAACAGTTTCTAGGCTCTACTTCATAACCAGTAAGACTCAGCCAAGGAGTTTCACCTGGACGCACATGCCTACGCAAACGCATATACAACGCCTTAGCCTGGTCTCTCTGTTCAACAGGAAGAAGCGGTGAATGAGCAAGATAATTAACTGATGCGGTCAACATGCTCATATACTGCTGAGAAACGCCAGCCAATCGCTCAAGCCCTAATGAATTTGTTGCAGAAACAATTCCTTCAGCTTCTAGCAAAGACCAATCAATATCGAAGAACTGACTACCAGCCATCTCTCCATCATCGGATACAGTCGTAAGAGTGTTGATATCTTTGTGCAAAATAGCAACAAACCTACGAAGTTCGTCTTCACTCTTTGGCTTGCCTATAAATCTAACAGCAAGCTCATCCAATGGGAACTCTTCACCAAGATGTGCAGAAAGGAAGAGCATTAATCGAAGTCTGCGATCAACCTCACTTCCAGTTTGGAAAGATGCTTTCTTTTGGCGTGATTTGTCTGGCTCAGAGTCAGACAAATCCTGATTATCGTCAGAGCTATTTTGCGATAAATCGTCTTGCTCAACATAATCTTCATCGCAAGACACAAATTCCGTTGCAGCATTAAGTCTACGATGGAATGCATCTACTGCTTCTTGTGGGCTTACAACACAAGAACCTGGATGTTCAAGCACAAACATCGCTAAATCATCCGAATCGGTATAAGCAACATTCAAATGCTCGCCATCAACATCAACTGTTGCAGCAAATCTACGCGAATCAATAACCTTAACTAACGCATCTGGGATTGTCTGAGTGCCTAAACCTGGAGCAATAGAATCAAGACCTAATCCAGGTATAGGAGTTTGAGGAACTCTCGGAGCTGTACGAGATGCAGAAGAATGCTGTTGCTCAACTTTACGAGATTCAGAAGAAGAAATAGACATAGACCTAGCCAAATAATTGGCAGCAGCCAAAACAGGAAGTTCTTCTTGCTCGAAACGTATACGAACTCTTGGCTCATCGCCGAGCTGCAATCTATAAGATGCGAAATCTTGCCCTTCGGATTTGGAAGAATATTCTGGCTGTCTTGACTCAATTGCAATTCCCATAGCCGCAAGTTTTGCACGATCCCTTTGGAACTGCTTAGCAAAAGCTGCCTTAGCAGCCTGATCTGCAAGTTCCCCATATGAATCAGCATAAGCTTTAACTCGTTGTGCAATCTGACGCGAAGTCAGCCATTGTGGAAATGCGGAAGACAACACCGCGAGCACGTCTAGCTCATGTTTGCCCCACTTATCGGAAAAACGACGTCTTCCGTTACTTCCTTCTGCCATTGGTCCTCACGTATCGTTTCTTTTGTAGTTTCCTTCCATGCATAGAGAATCTGCGATTAATGTAAGACGCTAAATCCTCCACACACACTTTATCTATTTTAATGGTGTTTTGCTATACGTGTGGACATTTTTAAAAAAACTCATGATTTTTCTTATTTTATTATTATGAAGGGTAAGAAAACCCTTGAAAACAAGCCATTTCACACGCGACACGCCATAAATATTTTTTAATTCCCAAATTTCACACGCTATTTACACCCATTCATCTGGTTCAATACCCTGAGGTCCAACAAATTCCCCATTTGGAACGTAGCTCGGCTCTCCGGTATCTTCTAAAACAGCATCAGAGAACATAGAAACCTGATTTCCAAATGTCCAATCACCACGAATAGTAACTGACTTTGCAGCAGCTAAAGCAGGTACTGAGTAAGGGAATCTTTCATTGAAATCATTGATATTTCGATAATAACGAGGATCAAGATCAATATCTGGGAATATGTAGTTGCCATCCTCCATCTCATAAGAATCAGTAAGATGGAATCTGTCTGAACGCATTATAAACAAATCATTGGTTGTCTTAACGGGTAAGAATCTCATTCTATCTACTTCTACACAAATAGCATCATTAAAAAGCGAGATTGCAGCGCCCATCGCAGTTTCCAGCTGAATAACTTTCTCGCTTTTTTCATTTGTAGGATCAATAGTTTTTCTATTGCAAATCACGGGAAGAGGAAGAACGCCATTGTATTCTTCCAACTTCTTTTGCAACGCGTCAACGCGAACCCAAATATTATTTGTATTAAAATAGGGATGTTTTTTAATACTTTGAGCACTTCTTCGATCTTCTGGATGAACTTGAGTCATTTCTCGAAGCATCATTCTTCCGGTTTCGAGATCTCTAACAATATGACCACCCTTACGATCTGCTTGAGTACGCTTAGCAACCTCAATCATTATTGAAGCACCAGTGTTTTCAAAATGCTGCGCAAGAGTACGAGAAGGTCTAGCGCCTAAATTATCCGAATTTGAAATAAATAAATACTCAATACCATTTTTCTTCAAAACGTTTAACAATCCTGATTCCCAAATTGTTGAGAAAATATCTCCATGACCTGGAGGACACCACTCTAACTCAGGATCTTCTGGATAAGAAACTGGCTCACAAGTTTCCTCTAGTAATTTGGGTTCTTGATGCTGAATAATTTCAACAGGAATATTTTTTTGAGAAAATTTACGATTACGCTTCAGCACTTGTAATGTATCTTTAGATGTGCGGAAAGAGTTCATAAAAATAAGAGGTAAATCAACACCTAAGCGTTGACGTGCTGTAAGAACCTGACCGATTATTATATCTATAAATCGCATTTGTCGAGCTTTGTGCCTACGGACAGGTAACAAGGATTTTGCGCATGACAATCCCATAGATGTTCCCAAACCACCATTAAGCTTAATAAACGCTGTTTTTGCGAAGGCGTTTACAGCCTTATCATGATCAATAGTCTCATAAATTTCGTGAAAATTAGGAACACTCTTAATAGGCTCTACAGTATTTTCGCGAATAAATTCACCAGACTTATCATTAATCCACGAGTCATAAAGATGCGCAAATTGATTAATCGCAATCTCACTCATACCTTGTTCGCGCATCTTTGCAGCGGACAATTCAAAAGTGTCGCCCATTTAAGACAGCCTCCTTGTATGCATTATGTTTAATAGTTTATCTATTCAATCTATATGTTGCAAACAAGGTGAATTGATTTTATTACTAAACATTATTACTAAACATCAAAAAAATAGCGCAACAGGCGGAATCAAACCCATTGCGCTATTACTCATAATTAATCTAAAAATTAGGATTAATCATGCTTTTTATTATTTTTATCTTGGTTAGTATTTTGACTATCATCTAGATTCTCGTCACCAGTTTCTAGATGATGCTCATCGTAGCCTTGCAAGTAACGAGTACGACGCCAATGGTGAATAGAAGCGTTTGTACCGCGGTGATGCACGTGGTACTTTCTAGGAGTTCCACCATACGGAAGCTCTTTAACTTCCTTAGCAACAGCAATTTGGTTCACGTTAGAAGGATCCATAATTGCGATTGGAGCAACAGGTTCTGGCTCTGTTGGAGCTGCAGTTCTGCTACTGAGCTTTGATGGAAGCCATTCAGCAAACCAAGAAAGCGCCCAGCAAATTAAGAAGTACACAATTGCAGCAACAGTCAAAGTTTGCAAAATGTTAAAGTACATTGATCCAAGTCGTCTAGATTCTTGGAGCAAATCAGTGTACATAATGATGGAACCTAATGCAGTATCTTTTAACACAACAACAAGCTGAGTCACAGCTGCTGGGAGCATTGCGATGATAGCTTGTGGCATTTCGATTTGTGTTAAAGACTGATATTGAGATAGTCCAAGTGCCAAAGACGCTTCACGCTGACCGTTAGGAAGATTTCCAACGCCAGATCGAACTAGCTCTGCAACAACGGAACCGTTGTATAAAATTAAAGACAATACAACAGCCCAATAAGATGCACCATTTATTCCTGCAAACGCAAATCCTCGCCAAAGGAATATCATAAGCAAAAGCACTGGCACAGCGCGGCAAAACTCAACAACAACGGCAGAAATGCTGCGAAGAAACAGGTTAGGCAATAGTCTTAAAAGACCAAATAAAAGTCCAAAAACTATCGATCCCACAACGGCAAGAAGAGAAGCTTTAAGAGTCATCCACAATCCTGGAAGATAAAAATCAGTCCATGCCTCTGCTTCTACAGCAGGATTCCACAAAGACCACGAAAGCTGGTTTTCACCTTCTGGAGGATTGCTAAGTCTTAAAAGCAAAGCAATAACAATAAGCGCAAACACAGCGCACGCGACAATATTTGCAATGCGAATCTTCTTTAAAGCCTTAGGTCCAGGCGCATCAAATAACAGAGATTTTTCTTGTTTTTTTGCCATTTTTATCACCTTCTAACCGCAAGCTTATTAGACAAATAAGTTGTGAAAATACCGATTGGAATAATCAACACAATATATCCGCACGCAAAAATCAAAAAGATTGGAACAATCAAATCTGCGTGCCTTTCAATCATCTCACTCATAAGAGTAGATGTTTCAGTTGCTACGGATGCAGCTGCGGCAACAGTAGAATTTTTAAGCAACGCAATAAAAGTGTTTCCAAGAGGTGCTACAGATCCGCAAAATGTTTGAGGCAAAATCACATTAAAAGCTGATTGGAAGAAGTTAAGTCCAAGCGCTCTACATGCTTCTGCCTGACCCAAAGGTACAGTATTTAAACCAGATCTTAAAGATTCGCAAACAAATGCTGCAGTGTAGAAACTCAAACCAGCTATAGCAAGCCAGAAGAAGTTTATGCTGAAAACAGTTGAGAAACCGAGCTTTAGCTGAGCGTATACGCCAAGAACCATAAATACCATGATTATAGTTAGAGGCATATTCTTAAAGAACTCAACATATGCGCTTGCAATAATGCGAAGCGAATGAATTGGGCAAATCCTCATCATAACTAAAATCACACCAAGAATCGTGGAAAATAGCACACTCCATAATGTGATTTCAATATTTACCAAGAATGCTCCTGGAATATTGTACGAGGTAAATAATTGCACAAAGTCTTGCATTTTACTCCTCCCCCTCATTTGGTACTGGCGGATTATACTTTGCGTTTGGCTTAAAACCAGTTCCGTGCATGTTATCGTCTAAAGCCCTTTTCCATGAACCATTTTTAATCATGTCTTTAAGAGCATTATTAATGCGCTTAGCTAGCTTCGTGTTTCCTTTTTTAATGCCAATGCCGTAGTGTTCTTCAGTAAATGGCTTACTAACAAGTTTTAGTCTGCCTCTAGAAGCTGTAGCAAGACCGGCAAGAATAATATCGTCTGTTGTAACAGCGTCTACGATTCCAGAGAATAATGCCGTTGCACACTCCGCATAGCCAGGCTGTTGCATAAGTTGTACTTTTGAAGAGTATTTCTCTTTAATAACTATTGCAGACGTAGAACCAGTTACTGAGCATAAACGCTTTCCGTCTAAATCATCTGGACCGCTTACTTTATGCTCATCTTTACGAACTAATAAATCTTGACCTGCAATAAAATATGGTCCTGCAAAAGAAACAGTGTTTTTTCTAGCATCTGTTATGGAATATGTTGCAACAATCATATCAACATCGCCATTTTGAAGCATTGCTTCGCGCTGTTTTGAAGGCGATTCCTTCCAAACAATCCTATCTTCGGAGTAACCCAACTTTTTGGCAACGTACTTTGCAACGTCTACATCAAAACCAACGTAGGTTCCAGACTTTTTAAAGCCAAGACCAGGCTGATCAAACTTAATACCAATTCGTATTACATCGTTGCGACTATTTCTACTGCAAGCAGTAAGAGGGAAAATGCAGCACATTACGCAAAGCATAGATAAAATTACACGATACGTGTGCCTTAATCCCAGTCTGCAACGCTTACACTTAAGCGCAATATTGTGTAAATATTTCATAACTACCTCTTAAAGATTTAAAAAATCGATACTAATGATTTAAATTAATGAGTCAAAATCTTTGAAAGGAAGTCTTTTGCTCTGTCTGTCTTTGGATTTTCAAAGAACTCTTCTGGCGTATTTTGCTCAAGAATTCGACCATCTGCCATAAACACGATTTTGTCTGCTGCTTTACGAGCAAAGCCCATTTCGTGAGTAACGCAAATCATTGTCATGCCTTCTTTTGCAAGCTCAACCATAACATCAAGAACTTCGTTAACCATTTCTGGATCAAGTGCAGATGTAGGTTCGTCGAAAAGCATCACCTTTGGATGCATTGCAAGTGCGCGAGCAATTGCAACTCGCTGCTGCTGACCACCAGAAAGCTGAGAAGGCATTTTGTTAGCTTGATTATCAACGCCAACTCTAGCAAGAAGATCCATTGCCAAACTTTCTGCTTCTTGCTGCTCCATATGACGAACCTTAATAGGAGCAAGAGTAACATTTTCTAGAATCGTCTTGTTTGCAAAAAGATTAAAAGACTGGAACACCATTCCTACTTCTGCACGCAATGCAGCAAGCTCTTTTCCTTCTTGAGGAAGAGGCTTACCATCAATGCGAATATCTCCAGAGTCAATAGTTTCAAGACGATTAATCGTCCTGCACATTGTTGACTTGCCAGAGCCAGACGGTCCAATAATTACAAGCACTTCGCCTTTATTAACTGTCAAGTTAATATCTTTTAAAACGTGAAGCTTACCATAGTGTTTTTCAACGTGGCTAAGTTCCACCAACGGCTGTGCTAATTTTTTTGTGTTGTTTAATTTAGTATCCATAGAAAGGATTCTAATGTTCTTGTGTTACATGCGTTTATCGTAATAGTTACTTTTAAACGCTTATAAAGTTACGAAAAACAATAAAAATGATACAAAAATGTTAATTTTAGTTTAAAAATGCCGTTAAGTGCGGATTTCCTAATACAATCACACAACTTAACGGCATTATTAGCAATATTTAAATTGCAAATTATTGCATTCTATTATATTTACGATTACTCGTCTTCTTCTGGATCGTAATCAACGCCAGTTTCAGCACGCTGTTCGTCAGAAATTGGAGCAGGAGCGCCAGTTAGAGGGTCGCGTCCGCCACCAGCCTTAGGGAAGGCGATTACGTCGCGAATCGAGCTTGCGCCTGCAAGAATTGCAGCAGTACGATCCCAGCCCAAAGCAATACCAGCGTGAGGTGGAGCACCATACTTAAATGCTTCGAGCAAGAAGCCGAACTTTTCGTCAGCTTCAGCCTTATCGATTCCAAGAACGTTAAGAACGCGATCCTGAATATCGTCGCGGTGAATACGAACGGAGCCACCGCCCATTTCGTTACCGTTGCACACGATATCATAAGAATCGCTCATAGCATGCTCTGGATCTTTATCGAACTTATCAATCCAATCAGCAGATGGCATTGTAAACGGATGGTGCATAGAAGTCCACTTGGAGTGGCCGACTGCAACATCGTCATCGTCTGGATCATCCGTGCGCTTGAACAGCGGGAAGTCAACAACCCAAGTGAAAGCAAACTCATCTGGGTGAAGCAATCCTGCGCGGCTAGCAAGTTCTACACGAACAGCACCGAGCAAAAGCTGCGAAGACTCGCGGCTTCCTGCAGCGAAGAACACTGCATCGCCATCTTGCGCTCCAACAGCTTCCTTAAGACCTGCACGCTCTTCTTCACTAAGATTCTTAGCAACAGGGCCCTTCAACTCGCCATCTTCACCAAATACAACGTAAGCCAACCCTTTAGCTCCACGCTGCTTAGCCCAATCCTGCCAAGCGTCAAACTGACGACGAGGAGTTTCAGCACCGCCCTTAAATAGCACAGCACCAACGTAAGGAGCTTGGAATACGCGGAATGGAGTGTTTTTAAAGAAATCAGTCAACTCAATAAGTGGGTTTCCAAAACGCAAATCTGGCTTGTCGGAACCATACTTATCCATAGCTTCCTGCCAAGTAATACGAGGCAAAGGAAGAGTGATTTCGTGACCTGCTTCCTTCCAAATAGCAGCAATAACGCGCTCTGCCATAGCCATAACATCTTCTTGGCTTGCAAAGCTCATTTCCATATCGAGCTGAGTAAACTCAGGCTGACGGTCCGCACGGAAGTCTTCATCGCGATAGCAGCGGGCAAGCTGATAGTAGCGTTCAACGCCAGAAACCATAAGCAACTGCTTTAAAAGCTGAGGAGACTGTGGAAGCGCGTACCAAGATCCTGGAACCAAACGTGCTGGAACAACAAAGTCGCGCGCGCCTTCTGGAGTGGACTTAATAAATGTTGGTGTTTCAACTTCCGTAAAGTCCATATCTTCCAAAGCGTGACGAGCAGCTTTAGCCATATCAGAGCGAAGCTTCAAATTGCGCTGCATTGATGGGCGGCGCAAATCAAGATAACGATACTTCAAACGAACATCTTCGCTTGGAAGCTTGTTTTCGGACTCGTTTTCCAAAGCTGTAGAAACCTGGAATGGCAACGCGTCGGACTTAGCGAGAATTGTTACTTTATTTGCAACAATTTCGATTTTTCCTGTTGCTAAATGATCATTTTCATTTCCATCTGGACGCAGGCGAACCTCACCAGTAACCTGAACAACAAATTCACTACGCAATGGTCGCGCAGTTTCCTCATCGTAAATAACAACCTGCACTAAGCCTGTGTTGTCACGAACATCTACGAAAGCGACGCCACCGTGATCACGGCGACGATCAACCCAACCAGCAATGGTTACGTTCTGTCCGACCAAGGTCTCAGTCACTTCAACGGCATGGTGTGTGCGATACGCCGTCTGGCTCATAAGTCCACTTCCTTGTTTAAATAATTTTGTTAATTTTTGTTTTGACTTTAATAGTTTACCGCATGAATCGCGCGTTCAAATATTGCAAAATATATTCTTAAAATATAAAGCAAATTATTGAGCGCAAGAAACAGTCTGCCGGGCATAAACAGTATCTGGTTGCCAAGACGTGACGTCTGCAGAAACTTGTTCCCCAGTAATAATATTCTTCACTTCATCATGGATAGATTCAGAATCTGCACTATCAGCTGGGAACCACACATAAGGAATACCTAACTTATCTGCATATTTTATCTGCTTACCAAGTTTTGCTGCACTTGGAGAAACATCAGCAGCAATTCCTCTAGAACGAAGCTTTCGAGCAATCTCGTTACAAGCAGACCTATCTTCCTCATTCCAAACCGCCACCAATACTGCAGCAGGAGAAACACGGGAAACAGTGGCACCAGCTGTGTGAAGCATATAAGAAAGTAAACGCGAAAGTCCTATAGAAAGACCTACGCCTGGATACTTTTTATTACCTTGAGAAACAAGATTGTCGTAGCGTCCGCCAGAGCAGATTGATCCAAGGGATTCAGCACCATTTAAGAATGTTTCATACACGGAACCTGTGTAATAATCCAATCCTCGCGCAATCTTCAAATCTGCCACAACAGCACCTGGACGAATTTTTGCTGCGTCATCCACAATCATTGCAAGAGTTTCAACACCCTGTGAAGCTAAAGTGTACGACTCGTTATCTTCACTGCGAGAAATATCATGCTTATCGCATAATTCGTCGAAACGAGACTTCAACTCATCTCCTGTTTCGGCAGTAAGTTCAGCCAATTCTAAACATGCAGCAGCTTGAGATTCAGTAGCTCCGCACTCTTTTACCAAAAGCTTAGCAACTTCTTCAGCGCCAATTTTGTCGAGTTTGTCGATTTCTCGAAGAACTCCCTCAATATCGCTTAAACCAATACCGCGATAAAAACCTTCAGAAAGCTTACGATTATTGGCATGAACAGTGGCTTTAGGTAATCCGAATTCGCGCAAACGCTCAAGTGCTTCTACCATAACAAGAGGAAGCTCCACTTCGTAGTGAGACGGCAAATCACCATTTCCCACAACATCAATATCTGCTTGAACAAATTCACGGAAGCGTCCTTCTTGCGGACGTTCGCCGCGCCAAACTTTTTGCATCTGCCAGCGCTTAAAAGGAAAAGCTAAATCGCCAGTGTGTTCAACAACATAACGACTAAGAGGAACTGTTAAATCAAAATGCAAACCTATTCTATTTTCAACAGGAGTGTCGCTTTCATGCCCCACCTCTTGCAATCTAGACAAAAGATAGATTTCTTTGCTAGTTTCGCCTTTTTTTAACAGACTTGAACCCTGCTCAACAGCACGAGTTTCAATGCCTATAAAACCATTTAATTCAAATACTTCCCGCAATGTGTCCATAACACGCTGTTCAACAGCGCGCTCACTAGGAAGCCACTCTGGAAAACCAGATATTGATGAGCCTTGTACCATGTCCACTATAATAGGTTATGTTGCGGAAAAATCATGGCTTACCGTCATACTTATTCGTAACACTGTTACCGTGCATTTGCTGTAAGGAGTCGACCCGTGACCGAACAGACTAAACCTGAAGAAACTACTAAACAAACTACCCCAAAGCCGCATGCGCCGTCGCCTGCAAACTTTGCTAACAAGGCTCGCGTTGTTGCTGCAGTTCCAACTATCTCGTATAGCGACGAAGATGTTAAAACCGCTAAAACCTTTGGGCGAGTTGATGAAAATGGAAACGTTTATGTTCGTGAAGGAGCTGACGAACGCGAAGTAGGTCAGTATTCTACTGGTACTCCAGAAGATGCTTTGACTTTCTACGTACATCGTTATCTTGACTTAAAAATCAAGCTTGATCTTTTCGAAAAAAGACTTGAGTCGTCTAATGTGAGACCTAAGGAAATTGATGAGACTTTAGCTACTTTAGAGGCAGATCTTAAAGAGCCATCGGTAGTTGGAGA
Source organism: Gardnerella vaginalis (assembly GCF_040427915.1). Lineage (NCBI taxonomy): Bacteria > Bacillati > Actinomycetota > Actinomycetes > Bifidobacteriales > Bifidobacteriaceae > Gardnerella > Gardnerella vaginalis. Next base: position 1,343,377 of record NZ_JBETXJ010000002.1, read on the forward strand.
CATCGCTGCTTTGAACGCTCGACACGCCGAATTGCAGGCTAAGGCTGCATCTAAAAAAGAAGAACTTGCAAAAGCTCGCAAAGATGAATTAGATAAAGCTCTTAAAGAACGTACTGCTATTGTTGAACAAGCAGAAACATTAGTTGCTCAAATAGGTGATTCTACAAATTGGCGTTCGCTTTCAGATAAGCTTCGTTCCCTGTTTGACAAGTGGCAGCAACATCAGCGCACTACTATCCATCTTAATAAGGCGGATGCTGACGCTTTGTGGCAGCGATTTTCTAAAGCTCGTTCTGCTTTCACTCAAGCACGCAACGCTTGGGTTAAGGAACGTGATACTGAAAGAAATACTGCTAAAGAAATTAAGGAAGCCATTATTGCTGAAGCTGAAAGCTTGAAGGAATCAACTAAATGGCGTGAAACTTCTATGAAGTTTAATGCTTTGATGGATCGCTGGAAGAAGGCTGGAAATGCTGGTCGTCAGCACGACGATGAGTTATGGGCTAAATTCCGCGAAGCTGCAGACACATTCTATCATGCTCGTCAAGAAGATAGAGAAAAGATGAATGCTGGTGAAAAAGAAAATCTTTCCAAGAAGGAAGCTTTGCTTGTTAAGGCAGAAGCTCTTCTTCCTGTTAAAGATGAAGAAGCAGCAAAAGCAGCTCGCAAAGCATTGTCTGAGATTCAAGAAGAATGGGACAAGATTGGTTTTGTTCCACGCGAAGATATGCGCAGAATTGAGTCCCGCTTAAATGATGTGGATAAGAAGATTAAGGCTGTTGAAGATGCTGCTTGGAAAGATGCTGACCCAGAGGCAGATGCTCGTAAGTCTAGTTTTGCTACACAATTGAAGGCTCAGCTCGAGGAGCTTGATTCTAAGATTGCAAGTGAAAAAGATGCAAAGCGTAAGGCTAAGCTTCAGGCTGAAAAAGCTACAAAAGAACAATGGTTGAATGCTATTAAGTAATTAATCGTTAATCATTTAAATATGGGGTTACTTAGAAATTAAGTGACCCCATATTTAATAGTTTTATTTAACAGTTTCCATTAAAGCCTTTGCAAATTGAATAAAGGTGTTAGCTAATTGTGAATTTGCTAGACTTCCGTCCTCTTTAAGAACTGCAGGTCTTCCAGACTCTCCAATTTCTCTAATACTCGTATCTAACGGAATTTGTGCTAAAAGAGGAACATTCTTACCAAGAGCTTTACAAAGCTGGTCACTAACGCGTTTTCCGCCACCTGAACCAAAAATTTCCAAGCGCGCTCCATTATTTTCAAACCAACTCATATTTTCTACAACTCCACGCACATTAACTGGAATTTGCAACGCCATAAGCCCTGCTCTAACGGCAACATCTGAAGCACTAGGCTGAGGAGTTGTAACGACCACAAGCTCCACATTAGGCAATGATTGGGCAACAGCCAAAGCCATATCTCCAGTTCCAGGCGCCAAATCTAAAAGAAGCACATCTGGGTCTGCCCACCAAACGTCGCAAAGAAACTGTTCAAGAGAACGTTGCAAGCGAGGACCACGCCACAAAATCGCACGATCTGTTCCAGCAAACATTCCAATAGAAATCAGTTTAACCCCCCAAGCTTCTACTGGCATAAGCATGCCATTCAAATTAGTAGGCTGACTTGTAACACCAAACATGCGCGGTAGAGAAAATCCATAAACGTCTGCATCTATTGCTGCTGTTTTGTATCCAAGAGCCGCGAAAGTGGCTGCTAAATTGGCAGTTATGGAGGATTTTCCAACTCCCCCTTTTCCAGATGCTATAGCAAAAATTCTTGTTTTAACGCCATTTTTATTAAAAGGATTTTCTTTACGTTCCTCTTTCAAATCCGAAACAAGCTTTGCAAGCTTATCCTTACTCATAGCGCTTATATTTACGTGAGGAACGAGATTTGCATTAGGATATTTTTTTACAGCTGATTGAATTCTCTGTGTAATTACTTGTGCTAGAGGACAATCTGGAACAGTAAGTTCTATGCTTATAGTCACATCATAAGTTGGATAAGAGTTATCAAAATCGCATACACCAGTGACATTTTGTTTTTCACTTACGTGTATGCCAGTTACCATATTTAGTTCAGTAACTGAACGACCTAATTCTGGATCAATAACACTTCCTAATAGATCGTAAATGCGAGTTTCGAGTTCAATAGTGCTGCTCATTTTTAACTTTTACGATTCGCTCTTAAAATCAAGTTCGTATTTGCTATCTAGAGCAGATTCAATACTGCCAGTATTAAGCAAAATCTTAAATTGATTCTCATCTAGCATAGGTATACCAAGTTCTTCTGCTTTAGTGGCTTTAGAACCAGCATTTTCTCCGACAATAACGCAATACGTCTTTTTGCTAACAGAAGATGCTGCTTTTCCTCCCCTAGAAGAAATAGCTTCTTTGGCTGAATCTCTGGTAAAACCTTCTAATGATCCTGTAACAACAACCGTTTTGCCACTAAGAGTCTGTTCGACACTGTCCGCATTAGAAGAGTCAGAAGATCCAACTACTCCAGCTTCATTCCATTTACGTAAAACTTCACTACGCCAATCTTGAGGATCCTTCGATTTTTCAAACCAATCGTATACTGCTTGGGCAATTTCTGGACCAACTCCATCAATTTGTGTTAAATCTTCAACAGATGCTTTAGAAATATTCTCAATTGAACCAAATCTTGCCGCTATTAGTCGTGCTGTAGGCGGACCAAGTCTACGAATAGACAAAGCCACTAGCACACGCCAAAGTGTTGCAGACTTACCCTTTTGAGCTATTTCTTCTAACATTGCTCTTGTTGTTTCACTTGGACGAGTGTATTCAGGAACACTCACTGTTTGAAGAACATTATTTTTACGAATTTTCTTTTCAACTAACCTTATTACATAAGCGTCAGAAGGAACTTCAAACATTGGGTAATCTGGATTTAAAGATTCCTTAAGCTCATCACTGTTAGAATCATCATTGGATTTTCTTCTTGTAGCTTCTAAAGGTCTAGTCCAGAATGCAGAAACCTGTCTCCACAATCCGGATCCGCCTATTTTTTTAGTTCTTTTCTTTAATTTTCCGTCTTTTCCTAATTCTTTCCATTCTTCAACAAGAGGTATTTCCTTCCAAACTTTAATATTTCGCAAATCGTCTGCAGTAATGTTAAAAATATCCGCTTCGCTTCTTATAACAGGTTCTTGAGATTTTGGAAGATCAAACACGGATTCTGGAATAGTTGGTTGCAAAGAAGAACCGCGCTGAACTACTATTTTGTCAATATCAGGATGATAGACCTCTGCGGTTGTCGGTCTAGAATCTTCTGGATTTGTTAAAGCTAGTGCAGAAGATTCTCCAAGATTTTCAATATCGAATGCATGCCTCGATGCAAGATTAATTATTCTCTCTGTTAATTGTGCTGGGCAGTTTTCTACATTTGGACAACGAATATCCTTGTCTCCCTCTTTAGCAGGTGCAAGCTTAGATCCGCATGATGGGCAATACTCTGGCATAACAAATTTGCGTAATTTGCTTTCATTCCCATCCCTATACTTTAGTACTGGACCAACTAATTCTGGTATAACATCGCCAGCTTTACGAACAATAACAGTATCGCCTATAAGAACACCTTTATGCTCAACTTCGTAAGGATTATGCAATGTTGTGCGCGATATTGTAGATCCTGCAACAGTTACTGGGTCTAAAACAGCAACAGGGGTGACTCTACCTGTTCTTCCTACTTGAACAACAATGTCTTTGAGAACAGTATTTACTTCTTCTGGAGGATACTTGTACGCAATTGCCCATCTTGGTGCTCTAGATGTAGACCCTAGTTCTCTTTGCAAAGCACGATCGTCTACTTTAACTACAATTCCGTCTAAGGCATGAATAATAGAGTTTCTATGTTCTCCATAGTATTCAATCATATCTTCTATTTGTTCAAAAGACGTGACTTTGCGAGTATAAGGAGATACGGGTATTCCCCATTTTTTATACAGCTCGTATGCGTCTGACTGATTAAACGATGTTTGAGTATGCGATTTATGCTCAGAATCTTTTTTTACTGAATCTTTCCACTTTAAATCGCCTAATCCATGCGCTATAAAGCTTAATCTTCTTGTTGCAGTTATTCTAGGATCCTTTTGTCTTAAAGACCCTGCAGCAGCGTTTCTTGGATTAGCAAAAGCAGGCTTTCCTAAATCTTCTTGCTCAATATTCAGCTTTCTAAAATCCGCCCATTTCATAAAAACTTCACCACGAATTTCCACAAATTCCGGAATATCGTCTGAATTTTCGCATTTAAGCTGAGTCGGTATTTCTTCGATTGTTCTTACATTCAGAGATATGTCTTCTCCAGTAACGCCATCTCCTCGAGTTAGACCTTGTTCCAAAGTTCCATTTCTGTATATGAGATTTAACGCAAGTCCATCGATTTTTACTTCACATGTCATTGGCAATGGCTTATTTTGAGGCCATTTTAAATCGCGAATAATGCTATCGTACCAAGATTTTAGCTCTTCTAATGAGAACACATCATCCAAACTCATCATTCTTGATGGATGTTTAACTGACGCAAAATCGTTCGAAAAAGTTCCGCCAACTCTATGTGTTGGTGATTGAGGCGTATCTAATATTGGGAATGTAGATTCTAGTGAGCTTAAAACTCGCATTCTTGTGTCATAAGCAGCGTCAGAACTACTTGGTGAATCATCAACATAATAAGCTATCTGGTCTGATTGAGCCCAGGCAGCTAATTTTGCCCATAATCTAGCAGCCTGCTCGCTTGTTAAAAGCGAAGGTTCTAGCTTAGATAATGCAATAGCGTCTACATCTGTTGGCTCTAATTTAGAGATCCAATCATTAAAATCTGTAGTTGAACTAAACTCGTGTGATGTGCTAGATGTGCTAGATGTATTATTCTCGCTTGGCTCATGAACATTTTGGTTTTGATTATCGACTTTGTTAATGCTTGAAGATAATGAATCGTTGTTAACACTTGATTTATCAGTATTTAACGAATCATCAAAATCGTCGAAAAGAGATAATTGTTCTCCAACTGCGTGTGACGACTTATCGCTATTAGACGCAATCATAAGCTTTCCCTTCAAAACCTTTTAACTATCCTATCTACCAGACAGGCGTCAATAACTGATTATAATTACTGATTAATAAGAGTTGTTTATGAGTTAAGCGAGCGCAAAAACTGCATTTGAACAACGTTATCTGATGAATTGTTGCTGAACAGCATTCTTGCTCTTGCAACAGAAAGCGTTCGTGCAATAACAAACATTCCCTCGTTTACTGTTATTTTTGCAGCTTCATCGATAATCTCATAAGCTTCAACATCTGGCCATTTTGGAACATTGTTTATTTTTAAAACTTCTTCTACTTGAGACATATCATTAGGAGCTGGAATGCACTGTGACTGCATGCGGCTCAGTAATTCATCAAGCTCTATTTCAATAGACTCAATTTTTCCAGAAGATAAATTGTCTGCCATTTTATATGCTGCTACAGCAAGAGGAAAATTATCTTGCATCCATTCTGCGTAAGCAAGTCTGTAGTATATAAAAGCGGCGTCTTCTCTATCAAAGCATACTGGTAATGCGTTTAGACACACTGCTTCTACAGAAGTCCAATCTTCTTTCTCCGTAAGCTGTGAAGCTAACTTGAGATGAGAAATAACATATGTTGGAGCGTATGAAACCATTGTGTTTAAGTGTTTTAGTGCATCCTCATGCCTGTTGAGTTGAGTTAGTAAATCTGCTAACTCCATATGTGCGTAAAAAAGACCATCTGGTATAAGTATCATACGTTCATTTTGGGTCGCAAATATTCGATTGTAGACAACTCGCTCTGCATAGGAATTAAAGTATCTTGGTACAACATCGTTGAAAGAAAACATGGAATCGAAATGTTTTACTGCATTTTCGTATTCTTCGATGGCATTTTCCAAGTCTCCACTCATAAATTGTTCATGAGCATGAAGTCTCATATTATAAATATCTTTTGAAACTTTAAAAGATATTTCTGGTATTTCTTTTTCGTCTATTAAAGCGCTTGTTATAAGATTGGCTTTCTCATTTAATTCTGGATCGTCAATACTTTCCACAATATCCATTGCCATACGAGCTTTTTCTGCATTAGATATCATTACTTCTGACGATATGTGATGAAAATCTGCAACAGCCTGTTGTAATAAATCTTCTCTTTGAATTGAAAGACCTTTAGAGTTGGTAGTACCTAATGCTTTTTGAGATTTAATGTCAAAAATTACATCTGAAAACTCAGGTTCTTCCTGTGCTCCATGAGGAGAAAAACAACTATCTCTCAGATCAAAGCTTGGTTCAATCGGGTTTAATGCGCCTTCTCCATCTATTTTCATATTTGCGTTAAATTTTTTGTATGCGTCAAGAGGATTATTCAACCCATTTGCACGAATATGTTTTATAAAAGATCCGCGATTGAATGTGACTGTCAATAAAGACTTTACAGTTGGATATTTGCTAAAAGCATCCATAGGATCAGGTTCAATAGAGTCCGATTCAATATCGTTCGTATTGCTATTACTAATCTCAGTATCACTGTAGCTATCACTAGAGTTTATCGATTTGCCAGCAGTGGCTTTATTGCTACTATCAGACACAGTCACTTCATCTTCGTGAAGAATAGGATGATTAGTAAAGTTTTGTAAATCTTGAACATTCGCTAGTCCGTTATTAACATCTCCATGAATATCTCCATCTTTAGGATCGCCTTTAGAACGAGCTGCTTCACGATTCATATTATTCAAAGCATTAATTGTTTGATTTAGGATTTTACTCATAGCATCATCTTGAGCAGCAACCATTTCTTCTAAGCCTATTGAATCTAATCTTATAGATACATTCTGTACTTCTTCACTTGCTCCAAATGCAAGGGTTGCCATTATTATTCCAAGTTGAAGATTGTAATCAGTTGTCATACGAGACTTATCTGCATTAGTTAAAGTGATCCATTTTTGGTTAGCAGAATCAAATCTTCTAGTTGGCATCATCGAATTGCCAGTTGCCATAAATGCTAATGCAACATTACCGTCTTCTAGATTAGAGCGAAAATCAGTATCAAATCTAAATGGTAAATAAAGGCTTCTAATTAATCCAGATAATCTTTGCCTATAAGACCATTCACAATTAGAAGATCCATCTGACTTGTAAATATACAGGTCGTTAGATTTTTTTGCCGTATTCCACAAGTGCATTAATGGGCGAATATTGTCGTCTTGTAAAGGATTACCAAAACTATTCATATCCAATTCGCCGTTAGCGCAAAACGCTGGATCTTCTATAAACGATAAATCTATTTCAGATATTTGACCAAAGTTTACAGAATTTTCCGTTAAATTACCACCATTAGCACAATTTTCTTCTAAACAACTACTAATGGATTGGAAACGGTTAATGGCACCTTCTATTCGCAATACTTTCAACGCTGCTTTTGCTTCTAAAGAATCATCCCATACTAGGAAATTAGCGTCTGAAACTTGCGACTTTTGCAGATGCAAGCGTTCTGCCCCATGAACAGCTTCAAGAGGACCACTATGTTCTAAAGCGCCAGAATCTAACATAAGGTAAGCAAAATATTTTTCCATTGACGAAACACGCAAACCTGCTTTTTCCGCCACTTTTGAATCCATAATGCTTCTTCTAATAGCTCCAAGAGGGGCTTCCTTTGTAAGACGCCTAAAAATATTCCCAGATCCAAAACCGCTAAACGCTCTCGTTATATCTGGAATAAAGAACGATGCAAAGAAAGATGTTGAAATAGCATCGCAGTATGAAAGATTGCAACGGAGTCTGTCAGGAAGCAAAACTCTAGTTTCTTCAAGAGTATATGCTTCTTTTTTGTCATTAACTTTACGAATCCAAGATGATACCCATTGCATGCCTTCATCTTGTGATAGTTGAACAACTACATCTCCTCTTATCACAACTAAATCAGATTCACGATTATTTTTATTGATTGAATTTACTTTTTTACGCGCATGACTTGCGTGAGTAATCTTCTTATCATCAACACCGTAGAAACGTAACGAATCTTTAAGAGTCATAGAATTTTGTTCTACAAAAGATAACTCTGGTATTCTTTCTATCGTATCCTCAATAGAAATGTCATGTCCTGTATAAACACGACCTTCAAAATCTGCAACAGCAAGCTGACGAAAACGCTTGCAATCATCATTGAATAGTCCAATAGCTATACCGTGTTTTTTCCCAGAAAGTTTAATCCAACCTAACTTTACGTTTTTTGGCATCATTGGAAAATCTTTAAAAATATGTTTTTTAGAAAATAGCCTAACTGGAATAGATTCTCTATTTTCCCACAATGTTTTAATGGTTTCCTGCACAATCTGCATACTATCATCTGCAATATCTGAGCGATTTTCCTCATTACTTTCGGCAGAATCTATTTTCTTGCTAGATTGCACTTCGTCTTGCATATTCCTCGTTCTTTCGTTTTAAAGCCAACTACTATTTTCGTAAAACCCGTAAAACTAAATATTTAAGTGATTTCCACACGTGTTGCATTTATTCTTACTCAAACATTTTAAGTATAGCTGATTATTGATTCGAAAAACACAATTAGAAGTAGAATATGCTTTAACTCTTTGAGAACAAAATCAAATTATATTCATTTCAATCTTGTTTTAATCTAAGATGTGAATGCTTTAATTACTTTTAAAGTTTAAAAATATAAATTTTATTAACTTCACTTATGCAAATTTGCGCATGCACCAGAAATAATCTTAGATAAACCGTCCATAATTTGGTCTACAGGAGAAGCTGCTCTCCAGTTTAAATACAGTGAACGATATGGTTTTGGATCTTTAAACTCGCGAATTGTCAATCCTGACGGCTGAACAATTGGAGGAAGAATAGAAAGACGCGGAAGCAAAGTCACATCTTTACTTCCAACAACCATGTATCTTAATGTTTCTAAAGACGTAGCACAAAATTCAGACTGCTTTGCACCAACTTTTTGACATACATCTATCATGCTTCTACGCATGCAATGACCATCTTCTAAAAGTAGCACTTTTTGGCTAGACAATTGCGAAACATCAATTGGAGTTTTTTCATGACCAAACTGCGAATTTGTAGAAGCAGCCAATAAAAAGTCCTCGTCAAAAATATGTTTTACTTTTAAAGAAGATTCATTTAATCGCTCGCTTAATATTGCGCCATCAATCTGACCGCTATGCAACATTTCTACAAGGCTAGCAGACTTTTCTTCTACAAACCGAATATTAAAATTCGGCTTAACTTTACGCAAAACTGGCATTATTCTTGGCAAAAGATAAGGGCATAATGTTGGAAAAACGCCTAAAACTATAGTAGACGACCATGGGTCTTCTAATCGCCTTGCTGCTTGATAAATACTTGAAACGTCGGCATGAATACGCTTTGCATAATACACAACTTCTCTGCCTGCTGGAGTTAGAATTTGCTTTCCAGGAGTTCTTTCAATAAGACAAACTCCAAGCAAATCTTCTAATTTTTTAATTTGCGTAGACAACGTTGGTTGAGAAACGTGCACACGTTCAGCTGCTTTTGTAAAACTTTCCTCTTTTGCAAAAGCAATTAAGTATTCAAGCGATTTAATGTTCACGTAATCATCTTTCTTATTAAAGGTAGTAAAAAATATAATATATGTAAATTTTAAGCATTAAAAGCTTATGGGTTAAGAGTTAATCTAATTTTTGCACATTTCTAATTAAATAGTCGAATGCACTAAGAGCAGCATTTGCGCCAGATCCATATGCTGTAACAATTTGCTTATAAGGCTCATCTGTGCAATCGCCAGCAGCAAAAATGCCACGAACACTCGTGCATCCTTTTCTATCTGTTACTATTTCCGAACGATTATTCAAGCTTAGTTTGTTTGAAATCCACTTAGTATTTGGCATTAAACCAATTTGAACAAACACGCCGTCTGTGTGTAAAATTTTCTCACTGTTTTCACCATTAGCATTGCGATCCGTATAATGCACTGCAATAACCTTTGTACCATCTCCTTCTATAGCACTAAGAGCAGCACTTGTTATTACAGTCGTATTAGAAAGATTATTTAAAGAATCAACTAATATTTGATCTGCTTTAAGTGTGTTCATATACTCGATTAGAGTAACGTGATTTGCAACACCTGCTAAATCTATTGCAGCTTCGACTCCAGAATTTCCTCCGCCAACAACTACAACATTCTTATTTTTAAACAATGGACCATCGCAATGCGGGCAGAACGACACTCCCTTGTTTCTATATTCGTCTTCCCCAGGAACACCAAGAGTTCTCCACGTAGCTCCAGTTGCAATAATCACTGCTTTAGCTTTTAAACTTCCGCCAGATTTGGTGTTAATCGTGTGCAATCCGTAAGGTTCTTCTGCAATATCTAAAGATGTAGCCCAATCGGGAGTAAATACGTCAATGTCGTATTGAGCAATGTGGTTTGTTAAATCGCTAGCAAGCTTTGCACCTGTTGTGTGCGTTTGTGAAATATGATTTTCTATGCTTTCAGTTTCAACAACTTGACCACCTCTGTGATCCATAATCATTGCTGTTTTAAGACCTTTGCGAGCTGTGTAAATCGCTGCAGCACTCGCAGCAGGACCTCCGCCTACGAGAATAACGTCGTACGGATTTTTGGCGTTCATTTTTTGCGCTAATGAAGAATCGCCAGAAACCGTAGAATCACTTGAATTTCTTGAATCGCTATTTTTCTCTTGGCTTAAAAGAATCGCAACTAATTCGTCTATAGAAGACCTTCCAGAAGAAATCATCTTTCCGTTTTCAAAAACAGCAGGAACGCTCATAACTCCAAGAGCATCCACCTCGTCTTTAAAAGCGCTTCCTTCTACAGCAATATGTTTTACTTTAGGATTAATAATCGAAATTGTATTAAGTGATTGAACAACCTCTGGGCAATTAATGCAAGAAACAGACATGTATGTAGTAACTTCATGACTTCCAATGCTCAAAATTGCTTTGCGCTGATCATCGCTTATTTTGGGAGCATAACCGCTTACTTGCAAAATAGCCAAAACTAAAGAGCTAAACTCGTGTCCAAGAGGTAAACCAGCAAAACTTACAGACACATTAGTTTGTGGATTAAGTACTGCAAAACTTGGTTTGCGATTTGCGCTATTTTTATCACCTTTTATAACAGTGATTTTGCTGCTTTGATCTGCTACTTCATTTAAAAGCTCAATAACTTTTTGAGAATTTTCGTCATTTTCAACATACGCAACAAGATTAATAGGATTAACCATTTTTGTTAGTAATCCAGCAAGTTGAGTAGTTAAGTTTGAATCCAATAAAGACATTATTTTCACTTTCTATTCTTAAGTAGCAGATCTTTAGCAGTAAATTAATTATTAGAGAAACAGACTTTTAAAAAATCAGATCTTCCCAACTAAGTCAATAGATGGAGCAAGTGTTTCTTCTCCCTGCTCCCACTTTGCTGGGCATACTTCTCCTGGATGTGCTGCAATGAATTGAGCAGCTTTAACTTTGCGAAGCATCTCATCTGCATTTCTGCCGATTCCATCTGCTGTCATCTCGTAGAATTGAATATTTCCTTGAGGATCAACCAAGAATGTTGCACGGTGAGCTAAGCCAGATTCCTCATTCAAAGCATTAAAGTTTCTAGAGAGCGCACCGTTTGGATCACCAAGCATTGTGTATTTTACTTTTGAAATAGCTTTAGAATCATCGTGCCAAGCTTTGTGAACAAAATGAGTGTCTGTTGAAACAGAATAAACTTCTACGCCTAATTTCTGAAGATCTTCATAGTGATTTGCAAGATCTTCAAGCTCTGTTGGGCATACAAACGAAAAGTCTGCTGGATAGAAGAAGAATATAGCCCACTTTCCAAGAATGTCATTATCGCTTACTTCTACAAATTCGCCATTCTTATATCCATTTACTTTAAACGGAAGAATATGCGTACCAATAAGACTCATAACAACTCCAATCTTTAATTGTTTATTTAAAAAATTTTCATTTCTTGCAATTAGCAATATTTTGACCTATTTGCTAAATCCAATTATTCCAATTATTTAGAATCTGAATTCAGCATTAAAATCATAATAGATTATTTATATCAAAAAGACTATATGTATAGGCAACATCTATAACACTAGATGGCATACATCAATAACTATTTAATAAATTTATATTTTCACAAAACAAAGATGATTAAAAGCAAACTAAAAAAAAATTATTACAAAAGCAGAAAAAAATGGAGCGGACAACGGGACTCGAACCCGCGGTCTCAACCTTGGCAAGGTTGCGCTTTACCAACTAAGCTATGTCCGCAAACAAAATGCCATAATAGCCTGATTTCTCTTTAAATGCAAGTTATGAGTAAAAATAAAAATATATAGTGATTTTTCTGCAATATACATGCAATTTCACGGAGTGTTGAATAACATAAAACGATAAGAAAAATATTGAATACGATAATTATTATCATTAAGCCATAAATTTTTATAAAATTTTTCTTAAAATGTGATTTTTATCATGAAAAATCGTAAAAATAATGTAGAATGAAAATTAGCTTTTACCAAACAGGTAAAAGAAAACTGAAAAGGTAATGTTTTTCTAAAACGAAGCATAGAACAAGGAGGTTTCTATGAAGGCTATTGTTGCAACCAAAGATAAGAAGGCTCAGGTTGTAGAGAAGGAACTCCGCCCATTGGAATTTGGTGAAGCCTTACTCGATATGGAATGCTGCGGCGTATGCCATACTGATCTTCACGTTAAGAACCAAGATTTTGGCGATAAAACAGGCGTCGTTCTTGGACACGAAGGTATTGGCATTGTTAAGGAAGTTGGTCCTGGCGTTACAACGTTGAAGCCAGGCGATCGCGCATCCGTAGCATGGTTCTTCAAGGGTTGCGGACATTGCGAATATTGCACCACCGGCCGAGAAACACTTTGCCGTAGCGTTTTGAACGCAGGATACACTGCCGATGGTGGCATGTCTCAAGAGTGCATCGTCGCAGCAGACTACGCAGTAAAGGTCCCAGAAGGATTGGATCCAGCTCCTGCAAGCTCCATCACTTGCGCCGGCGTTACAACCTACAAGGCTATTAAGGAATCTGGCGTACATCCAGGCGAATGGCTTATTCTATTCGGTCTTGGCGGTCTTGGCAATCTTGCGTTGCAATATGCAAAGAACGTATTTGGCGTACATGTAATCGCGGTAGATGTTAACGATGCTCAGCTTGAATTTGCTAAGGAATATGGCGCAGATTTGTGCGTGAACCCACTTAAGGAAAATGTTCCTGAATTTGCTATGAAGAAGGTAGGCGGCGCTCATGGCGCTGTTGTAACCGCTGTAAGCAAGGCTGCTTTTAACTCTGCAGTTGACTCTGTACGAGCAGGCGGCACCGTTGCAGCTGTTGGTCTTCCACCAGAAGACATGGAACTTAGCATTCCTCGCCTTGTTCTTGACGGAATCCGTTTGGTTGGTTCCCTGGTTGGAACTCGCAAGGATCTGGAAGAAGCATTCCAGTTCGGAGCTGAAGGAAAGGTTGTTCCACAGTGCCATATGCGCAAGATGGAAGACATTAACGACATCTTCGACGAGATGCTCAGCGGTAAGATTCGTGGTCGAATGGTAATCGACCTCTCCCACTGAAAAAGAGATAAGTTATAAAAACTAGAAGCCACTTAGCAATTGCTAGGTGGCTTTTAGTTTATAATTTCATAACTATTAAAATTTTATAAAATATTTAATATTAAACATCATTTCAATGGTGGCATTGGCTTCCAGTTAGAATCATGCAAAATTCTTCTGCTTGCAATCCAACCAGTAAAAAGTTTTTTAACTCCACTTAAAATATGCTCACGATCTACTGCAACAAGTCTAATACTCTCTTTTGCTGCAGTCAAAGCAGTTCCAAGAGCAAACATAAATGGTCGATAATCGCCATGAGTCATAAAGTATCGCGCCATAAAACCACGATTTCGCATAATATGGTAACGATTCATGTCGGAAGTGGAATTTAACTGTCGAACGCCAGCAATATCCCAATTAGGAATATTACGAGTTCTACGAAGAATAATATCCTTTACAACAATCGGATTTGTTACTTTACTGGCAAGATATCCATAAGTTGTGTCATCCCAATAAATAAAATAATGCGGATCTGGCAAACCGATTTTTTCTACAATATTGCGCTTAAATAATCCACCTTCAAAGCACATAGTGTTCATAACACGATATCCAGATGGTCCAAATGCTGCTGGAGCAATTGGGTTAGGAATTCCAAGAGAAACAATAAAGTTATATTGCCAATAAAAATCGCCACCGTCGTAGTCTAATCGGCTGCCTTGGATCACATCGTGGCTTTTAGTCCATTTTGAAAGACGTTCAATAGATTCTGGCACTGTTTCAACGTCATCGTCCATAACCCAGAACCACTCAGCGCCAAGCTCGTACGCTTTTTTAACACCAGCACTGAAACCGCCAGCTCCCCCAAGATTGCTGCTTTGAGGCGCGTAAACAACGCGGCTTGAATCGCCAGAATCGTCCTTGCTAGCAGAACCCCAGCGACGTGTAAGAACATCATCTAAATCATGCACCATATCACGAGTTTTTTCACTCTTCTCATTGTCTACAACAACAATCCTCCATGGGCATTGGTTTAATCGCTCAAAAGATTTAAACAGATTTTCAAGCAACTCCTGACGCTTATAGGTAACTACAACAACAGCAAGCTTATCAATAGTATTATCATTTATAACTTCGCTCATATTTTTAATATTACACTTAGCATTGCCATCAATATTATTAACAAAATTCAAATTTTTTAGTACAAACTTTCATTTTCAGATAAATGTTCTTAGCATAAGATAAAAATAAAGAGTAGTTTCAGGGAAGGTGAAAATCCTTACTGGCGGTAACGAGGTAATTCTTGGATTACTGAATTTTCTCGAAGCCCGCGAGCGGCACTACTGCTGCTGATTCGGTTAAAATCCGAAGCCAACGGTTAAAGTCCGGATGAAAGAAACGGAGGCTCTAATGAGCATTTCACGCGAAAATAATCATAAAACAAGCAATCACGCAGCAAATAATCACGCAACTTACTCTGGCATAAACTATTGGTCAAGTGAAAAAATTGCTAAATACGCACTATTCGTGGCGCTTTCTATGGCTGTAAGCTTTATAGAATTCCCACTTATTCCAGACTTAAGCTACCTTAAATACGATCCTTCGGGAATTGTGTGCTTAATTGCAGGATTTGCCTACGGACCATTCGCCGCTGCAATCGTAAGTGTTCTCGGATTTGCTCCGCACTTCTTCACTAACCCGTTTGGCGCAATAATGGCAATATTGGTTTCACTGGGCGCTTCTGTTAGCGCTGCAATCGTCTACAAAAAAATTAGAACCAAAGAAGGCGCTATTATTTCGCTTGTAATTGGCTCTATAGTTGCGATTGTTCTTGCAATAGTCGGAAACCTTATTATTACACCATTTTATGCTCATATTAGCGTTGAACAAGTTGCCGCTCTTATAGTTCCAGCTCTGCTACCATTTAATGTGATTAAGCTTGCGATTCATTGTGCAATAACTATGCTTGTTTATAAGCCTGTTTCAAAACTTCTTAAATACAACAAATAGCATTAGCCAAAATAGCATTAGTCAAATTAAGTAAAAAGCAAGCTGATTATGCAAAGCAATAAAGTTATTCAAGATAAAACAAGTTGCAAAGGCGAAAATAGTAATACGGATTATTGTGCTAAAAAAGATAATGCTGTTTCTTTGCAAAATATTCGTTTTAGCTATGATGGCGGAAAAACTTGGATTTTAGACGGAATAGATCTTGAAATTGCATATGGTCAAAGAATTGCAATAATCGGCAAAAATGGTAGCGGAAAATCTACGCTAGCTAAAATTATTGCAGGACTTTCTTCCCCAGATTCTGGAATTGTTACGCTATGTGGAATAAAAGTTTTTGAAACCAACAACGTTGATCCAAAAGCGTACCAAAAAGCACGAGAATCTATTGGAGCATTGTTTCAAAGCCCAGAAGACCAAATCGTTACAACAGTTGTAGAAGACGATGTTGCTTTTGGGCTTGAAAACTTATGCGCTTCTAAAGAATTCATGAAACACAATATAAACAATGCTTTACGCGCTGTAAACATGGAAAATCAACGTTTTAGCAACCCAAGCAATATGAGTGGAGGTCAGCAGCAGCGCGTTGCAATTGCGTCGTCGATTGCTATGCAATCAAAACTTCTTGTATTAGACGAGCCTACAAGCATGCTTGATTCTTATGCAAAAGCAGATGTCGACAAGCTTTTTGAAACATTACAAACGCGCGGCACAACAATCGTACAAGTTACACATAAGATTAGCGAATGCAAAAATGCGGATCGAATATTGATGCTAGAAAACGGTAGGTTGCGTGATGTATGCATATCTAAGTTAGAGGGATTTTGTAAGGAAAAATCGCCAGCTGTTATTGAATCAAAAAGCATGACGGAAAATGTAGAAACATCAAATCCAAAAAAATCAAATACAGCAATTGAAATATCTAATTTAAATGTGAGCTATGCGAATAGTCAAAGTCCAATAATAAAAGACTATTCTCTAAGCGTAAAAGCAGGCGGAATCGTTGCAATAATGGGGAAAAACGGATGTGGAAAATCTACGCTAGCAAAATCAATATGCGGACTTATTAAATATGATTCTGGCTCTGTTTATATAAACGGAATAAAAATTAGCGAAAAAACAAGCAAATCTCAAATGCGTGAAATTCGCAAAAACATTGGTTACGTTATGCAATTGCCAGAACAGCAACTTTTTGCGCAAACTGTTTTTGAAGACGTAGCATACGGTCCAAAAAACTTTGGATTAGAAGGATGCGAATTAGATTCCCGCGTATTAAACACGCTAAAATCATTGCATATTGAGCATTTAGCACAAAAATCCCCATTCGAACTTTCTGGAGGACAACAACGATTAGCAGCAATTGCAGGTGTTTTAGCTTGCAATCCAAAAATTTTGGTTTTAGATGAGCCTACTGCAGGGTTAGATTTTGAGTCTGCAGAAATTTTACGAAGAATATTAAATGATTTACACAATAAAGGCGTAACAATTATCGTTGTTACGCATGATTTAAATGAAGCAAAAACACTTGGAGCGCGCATAGTTACGCTTGATTCGCGCGAAAAGAAGGAACAAGCACAGGACGAAAAGCTTGAAAACGCTAGCGAAAATGTTAGCGAAAACAAAAATAAAAACAAAAACAAAAACAAGTCATTGCTAAGCTTATTCAATACGCGAATCATTCTAATATCATGCTTAATTCTTATGTTTAGCGCGTTTAGCATTACGAACTTCTATCAACTAGGAATTCTTGCGTTATCAACGCTTGTTCTAATATTTCTCGCTAGAATATCGCCTATAAAATTATTGTCATCATTACACATGTTTATTGCAATATTCGTATTTTCTGGAATGTTTAATCTTCTAGTTGTACATTCTGGAAGAAGACTTTTTAGAATCGGACCGCTATTAATAACAGATGATGGAATAAAGTTTTCAATACTTTTCGCTTCAAGATTTTCGCTTGTTATACTAATCGGATCAATAATTGTACTGACAATAAGCAAAACGCGATTGACTGAAGCATGCGCGTCTATTATTTCACCTCTTAAAATCATAGGGTTGCCAAGTCAAGAAATTGCTCTTATTATGAGCCTTGCTTTGCGCTTTTTGCCGACTCTTTCAAAAGAAGCAGAATCTGTTGCTTTAGCTCAAATTGCAAGAGGCGGAAACATAAAAGACGGGTCTATAAAAAAGCGATTGCGAGCAATAACATCTCTTATAGTTCCAGGATTTGCAAGCGTGATTCGGCATGCAAACACGCTGGGACTTGCGCTAGATTCTAGATGTTACGTTCCTGGAGCTAAGCGCACGCACTTACATACGGAGAAAATGCGCTTAAAAGACTTTGCGCTTTTAATAATTACATTGGCCATTGTGTTCGGAATAATTTTTGCTGGAATATTTGTATAACTGGAATATTTGTATATTGAGCGCATTAATCGTATTGAACGTGTTGATTGCGGATTCTTACGGTTAATGTATAATCCGATAAGCATTGAAAATTTAAGCGTTATAAATAGATGGTCGATAGTTGGTTGTCGATAATTGCGTTTGACAATATAGCGTTTTGACGTTTTAATGTTTTGAAAATTGACGCTTGGGCGTTTTACGCATGTTGAACGCGATTTGGAAGGAAAATAATGGCATTAACTAAAAAGCAGATTAAGCAATTGCGCGCGCTCGCTAACACTTTAAGCCCATTGCTTTATGTTGGAAAAAACGATATTAGCGACGCTGCTGTTAAGCAAGCAGACGAAACAATGCAATCTCATGAGCTTATGAAGTGTGCTGTGCAAGATGGTTCTGGCTTAAGTGCTAAAGAAGCTGCGCAAGAACTTGCAGAACATCTTGGTGCAGAAGTCGTGCAAGTAATTGGCAACCGTTTTGTGTTATTCCGAGTTTCAAATCGCGAAGATATTGACCACATTATGCTTGTTCGTGAGTAAAACTCTCTCTTAATATTTTTATATTTTTGCGATAATTCGTAAATAAAAAATGCTCCATGGTTGTTTGACTACATCAATAGTTTTGCAATCATGGAGCATAAAATTAATGGATAATTATAACTCTCAATAAGTGTGTTGCTACCTTGAATCGTATAAAACAGCAACACACTTATGCTTATGGGATTATGTGATAATAATCACTTATCGCAACATCATTATTCTTAATCCATAAATCTCGATTTTCATAAAATAAAATCCCGTGCACTTTTCCGAAGCATGCAATAGGCAAAAAGTAAGCTACTGTTATTTTTTTACCGATATTCTTTTTGATTGCTCGTTGTGTAAAAACGGGACCATGATAACCGTCTAAGTCAGTAAATTCAAGTAGATAATCATATACTTTATAAGGCATTGTTGCACCCTTAAGCCAAACATAACCGTCATCATAGTCACTTACAACACCAGTAACTATTTGATACCCTTTTTCCATCCAATGTTTTACTTCAGATACATGATTTTTTTCTGACTCACTCATCTTACTATAATTAATCATATCTAATAAGTCAGAACTATCATTAGAAGGTGTATCCCATCTTAGTATTACGCTTCCCATTAACTTATGATAGGAATTCGCAATACGTTCATATTCTTCTTTCAGACGTTTAATATTATCAATATGAATAATATTATCCTTAAAAATATTATCCTTAAAAATGTAATAGTAGTTTGAGATAACTGACTGAGTTTTTTTATACAATGTTATCTTACCGTTGATTAATTTATATGAACATTTATCAATTCTTAAATTATCGGAACCATACCATCCAAAACCTGTAAATCCATTATTATTTTTGTCAGGGAATAATTCATCAGAATGATCATTGAGTAATGTATAAGCTACATTAACAGTTTTTCCATCGTATGAATATACACAAACAAAATCAGGTTTTGTAACAGAACGTGAATGCACAATCATATCAGGAATATGATCACCATTAATATCCCATAGTGCATATTTAGTTTCAACATACCAGTCCCATATATAACTATCATCCCATAGTTTATTATTATCTTTTAACCCTGATTCTTTTAACAATAATTCAGCATACTTTGATTTAGATCCGTTTTTGCGCAAATCTTTTAGTACGTCCATATACGCTTTTCCAGCTGCAGAAATCACATTAGGATCCACATTATGTTGTACATCAGGTTGCGGTTGTGGTTTCGGTTTTGGCTGAGGCTTCGGCTCAGGACTTGGTTGCGGTTTCGGCTTTGGTGTAGGACCTGGCTGAGGCTTATCTCCAGCTCCACACTGCCCAATCGTCCACGGATTATCCTTATTGCTGAATAATACATCTTCATGAGTCCAAGGATCAGGATCCCAATCTAATATATTCTGAGCAATCAAAGGTAGCCTAAATAGAGTTATTCTTAATCCACAGTTAAAAACACTTTTAAGTGTTATATATGCTTGCGCAATATGATTATCCTTTTCTGCATTACTAGCATTACCTTCAACTTTTCCTAACAATTCTGCTCTTAGAGAAATACCATTGAAATCATATAGATATATGCCTGGTTCCATCCATAAACCTGCCTCTAATGCTAATGTTCCACTTATCTGTACCATACTTCCGCAAGCAGGTTTAACATCATTAGATCTAATATCAAAGTCGTGGATTAAATCCCAATTATCATTCTCGAATCTAACTCCTACTCTTATTTCTTGATGGAACTTTGTCCCCATGCCAAGTGAAATCTTAGCATCTAAACCAGTTTTAAAGCCAACTGGCAATTCAACAGTTATAGTTACAGGAACAACACCCAAACTAAATGTAATGGCAGTTTTTGGCTTTAGAACAGCTTTTTCAATATGTTTTTCAACTTTTGTCCATGCTTGCACATCTAAGGATTCGTCAGCATCTGCTATAACATATGTTTCAAATTTCCTTACATGCGCACCACTCCAATCTAGTTCAATTTTCAAAGTGAAGTGCAACTTGAGATAAGCCATAGCTCCAAAAGAAATAGATGCACCACTATCTTTAGCATTCTTATTCTTATCTTCCTTCTTCTTCTTATTTGCTTCATCATAATAATCTGTAGGACGCTTATATCCTCCTTCGCATTCAATATTCGATTTATCATTCGTCAAGTCTGAATTGCATACAATACCAAATGATGATTTAAGTAAATCAGTATCTTTACCAATATCCCAACCACGATTACTGCGTTCGGAAGGAGCGTCATTATGTACAATCGACTTGAAAGAATCCTTTGATGAATTACTATTTTCCCCATTTTTATCTGGAATAGGCTCTAAAGACATATCACCAGCAGAAAATGGCCTATCTTCGCTAATATCCGCTTGATAAATAGCATCCGTAATCATTGCAGGCTCGGTAACAACAACCCAAGTATTGCCTTGCAGCGTTACTCCAACAACTTTACGTAAGAAGCCCTTAGGAGCATTCTTTCCAGGTGCAGCAGCCAAAATATCCCCAACCTTATATTCAGGCTTCTTGTTAAACACTAATGAATCTGGATTAACAGCAGTAATATCATTGCTCAGAATGTCAGGATACACAGTCTTAGCATTTTTGGCTACAATAATATCTTTCTTGTTTGTATTAGGAACTTTAGTGTTTATAGTTCTAGAATCAATTCCAGAACTACTATCATCACGTACAAATGCTCTAGCGTTCAAAGTTTGATTACCAGCAACTGGTACGGTAATTTCCATACTCCACTTTGCTTTACCATTAGCATCGTAAGAAACAGCGGCATTACCTAAATTAACCGTATTATTATCAGAAGAATTAACTGTTACATTCACATAGTCAACTGATGAAGATGCGTCAACAGTACCAGAAATTGTTAACTTCTTACCTTTCGAGAAATCAATAGAAGCATTTTCCTCAGGGGAAGTCCATTTAACGGTAACAGTATCAGAATTATTGTTTTTCGGCCTTTTACCAAGAATGCTTCCAAGCATCAAAACTTTTGAAGATACTTTACTTCCTCGAGCAGATACTTTCGCACTCTTTGCATCAGTGTCCACAAAGTCAAGCTGAGGTATTGCACCTTCTTGTGCGTCAACTACTGTACCAGTAGACCTGCCTTGAACAG
The DNA here is from genome assembly GCF_040427915.1 of Gardnerella vaginalis. Taxonomy (NCBI): domain Bacteria; kingdom Bacillati; phylum Actinomycetota; class Actinomycetes; order Bifidobacteriales; family Bifidobacteriaceae; genus Gardnerella; species Gardnerella vaginalis. Next base: position 1,365,101 of record NZ_JBETXJ010000002.1, read on the forward strand.
GCTTTCCGTACTCAACGAATGCGCGCTTACCAGAAGCGTTAGCACTAACTAGAGCAAGTTCAAAGACGCTATCACTTGATTGTTTACTCAAAGCAACAGTCGAAGTTTTGTCTTTTTCTGTTGTTGAGCTAACCCATTGCTTAGAAACTGATGGCACAAAACTTCCAGTTACGTTAGCATGAGCCATGTTTGGCATAGCTCCTGCAACCCATCCGCGCACATACAGCTCAGCAGAAGTAGCATTCTCTGATTCAACGCTAATTGAGCCATCTGTAGAATTTGGAACTACGATTGTAGAAACTACAGAATCACCTTGTGGAAGAGCTATCTCTTGCCCAGCTACCTTAACATCTCCAGCATTTTTCATATTGACTTTCATAGTCACATATGCTGCTCGTACATACTCTCCAGGAACATTACCTAAGCCAAGTAATCCAACTTTGCAATGTGCAGATGAATTCATGCTTGTGCAAGATAATTTCTGATTAGTATCCATACGCGTTACTGGTTTTACCAAAGAAACAATTGCGCCAGGAACATAAGCTGGCTTTTGATTCTTAGCTGCTGCAACAGTTTTTGATTGTAAGAATGCGACAACTTCAACACGTGCATTAACTGCATTAGAAGCATAAATGTGAAGATTACCGTCTGTAACATGAGCTAACACAGTTTGTGAAGCATCATATTTTGCAGCTATTTGTAACGCAGGAGTGTTATCAACATACACGGTGGTATCACTATTTGCATTAAATACACTTACACGAACGAGCGCACTATCGTAACCAGTAGAACCAGGCAAATCAAGCGTTGCACCACTATTTGTTGATATAGAATTTGCAATAGGAGCATTAGAGTCACCAAATGCTTCAAGATATGGAACTCTAGAACGAGCATCAACGTTTAATCCCAACTCGTCATTATGTCTGTTTGAATCACTAGCGTAAGCATTATAAGCTGGAGTTACGCAAAGAATCATAGAAAACGCTATAACACTTACAAATGTTCTATAAACAAATCTTGCACTCTTAATAGCATGCATAACATTGAAGAGAATTTTATTGCGTTTCATTTTACTTATGCCTCCCTCTTTACATGCGCACCATTTACACTAAAGTGAATTCCAATTCCAAACGAAATCAAAAGAATTGAAGTAATTAAAATTAAGGTAACTCCAACACCAGTTACATATAGCATTCCAGAAAAACGCTTATGCTTATTATTTTCTGATTGACTAGAAAATGCCTGACCACTATTGTTATTAGCTTTTGCAGAATCTGAATTTGAGTCTGAACCTGATTTTAGATTCAGGTTTGAGCTTGAATTTGAATTCGGTTTTATACTTGACCCTGGATTTTGATTTGACTTATCAGTTTTAATCGTATTTGAGTTTGAACTATCAATATGATCATTCTTTGAACCATTTATGATTGAACTAATACTATTCAAACTACCGTTAATCGAATTATTGCTATTAAAATTATTGCTTATTGAATTATTACTACTGTTGTATGAACTATCATTGTTGATATCAGTATTGGTGTTTGGATAATAATCATCAATCTTGAATCCGCCAGCTAACGTCATTGTAAGCTTAGATTCTTTAAGAACTATACGATTTGAATTTACAAATGAGATAAAAACAGTTTGATTAATGTGTTGTTTTGTAGCATTTAAGCTTAACTTATGATTCCCCCCCCCCATAGAGACAACAGATGTGATTCCCGAAGGAGAAGAAGCAAATTTCATATCGTGATTGTCAATCTTACCGCCAATCTCATTAGGTTTAATATCAGTTCCTTCAATATCAAACCAAATTTGTGTCGTTTTATCTGGAGCGGTAATGTCTGCTGAATTATCAGCTGCGTAACATTGCGGAACGCAAATAAACGAAACACATAGTGCTAATAGAATACAACAATTGCGCATAATGATTTTAGGCGAACACATCATGTTAGACACACTCCGCTTTGAGGTACACAACGACTTTCTCATTTTTCATCTTTCTCACAAGTTCAACACTTAAGCTGCAAGCGATTTCAATAAAAGCATCTCACTCTATTTTCGCTTAAAAAGCTATAAAGTAAACATTAATACTACAAGTACCTAAAACAGAATATTATTTGTTTCTTACAATAAATTTAGATGAAATAGTTTCTAAAAATTATAGTAAATATAGTTATATGATTTTGCAAATATTATAATTAAATTAAATTTTCTATGAAAAATATACTTTTATGCAAATTTTTTAGAATCTTCTGACCGATAATAATTTATGATTCAAAATCAACAATTGTTACTTTTCTATCGCAAAACTAGTATTTTGTTTTTTAGTTTTTGATAAATACGAATAATCATCAATTAATCATCAATTTTTATCTTCAGAATTGTGGAGAATATTGCGAATTTGAGATAAACGTTGCGAAATCTCGTGCTCGTAGCCGCGATTATTTGGGTAATAATATTCGCGACCAACTAGCTCATCTGGCATATATTGCTGAGATACAACAGCACCCGGATAATCGTGAGCGTACTTGTACCCATCATGATTGCCCCAACTTTTCATCAAAGCAGTTGGCGCGTTACGCAGATGAAGAGGCACTTGACCAATATTTCCAGCATCAACATCTTGCAAAGCCTTATTAATCGCATTATAGCTTGCGTTTGATTTTGGAGCAGTTGCTACAGCAATCACAGCTTCCGAAAGAATAATCCGCGCTTCTGGCATGCCAATTAGAGCAACCGCTTGAGCTGCAGCAACAGTTACTTGCAAAATTTGTGGAGCCGCCATACCAACTTCTTCGGCAGCAGCAATCATAATTCGCCTTGCAATAAAACGCGGGTCTTCACCAGCTCTAAGCATTCGCGCTAAATAATGCAAAGAAGCGTCAACATCACTTCCACGCATTGACTTAATAAAAGCAGAAATCACATCGTAATGGTCGTCGCCATCTTTGTCGTAGCGAACTGTAGTAGTATCCATTACATTAGAAACAATATCAGCAGTAATTACAGGCTTATTTTTACCATGCTGCAACGCAACATCTCCTGTTACTGCTCCTGCAGCCGCCTCTAAAATAGTGAGAGTTTTGCGAGCATCTCCCCCACTTAAACGAATAATTGAATCAATAGCATCATCGTCGATTTTAAGCTGATCATTAAGACCATTTTCGCTTGAAATTGCGCGTTCTATAAGCGTGTGCAAATCTTCTACACTGAGAGACTCAAGTTTAACAACTACTGATCTACTAAGTAGTGGCTTAATGATTGAAAAACTTGGGTTTTCGGTAGTAGCTCCAATAAAAGTTACATCGCGATTTTCAACGCTTGGAAGCAAAGCATCTTGCTGTGATTTAGAAAAACGGTGAACTTCGTCAATAAACAGAACTGTTTCTTGACCTTTACTAACTAAACGCTCATGTGCTCGATCTAACACAGCTCGAACATCTTTAACTCCAGAAGTTACAGCAGAAAGCTCTTCAAACACGCGACCAGACTGTCTAGCCACAATATAAGCAAGCGTAGTTTTACCAACTCCTGGAGGTCCAAACAACACAACAGAACTTGGAGATGTAAGAGAACCTTTAGATTGCGGATTCGCAAGCCTGCGCAAAGGCGAACCATCTTTTAGCGCATGAGTCTGCCCAAGCACGTCTTCGATAGCGCTTGGGCGCATACGCACTGCCAACGGACGCGTCACATCGCTAGGTGCACTACTTGCGGAAAATAAATCTTTCTCCATAATTACCAGCTTACACTACATATAGAACAAACGTTCGATTGCATTCTGCATTCTGTGTTTTGCATTCTGTGCTCTGTTAGCACATTTTTAAGAATCACACGTGCGACACGCTGTAGTCAAAGAACACAACTTCGCCTGTATCTTGTGTGGAATCCAAATCAACAATTCCAGTAATAGCCCAATTATGGTCTCCGTCCGAATCGTCAATAATTTGCCGAACTTTCCACGAATGTTCACTCTTCTCAAGAGAATCATCCAAAATAAACAAGTCGCCACTTCTAGCCTTGGCATCGATACCAACATACTCGTGCTCATCGTAATAGTCGTCAAGCACATCATTCCACTCGTGAACACCGTAACCCCAAGCTTTGTCAAGCTCTCCTAAAGTATCCGCATCTTCCAAATCCATAAGCTGCACGCGACGGAACATTGCGTTTCGAATCAACACAATAAGTCCACGACGATCCTCAACTACAGACTCAGAAGTTCCAGGCGCAGCCATAGTTACAGCGCTAGCTTCAGCGTCCGACCCTCCAGCACTTTCCCACTCGTCAACAAGACTTGAATCAATAGATCGCACAACAAGACGAAGCCACGAAATAATATCACGTAATTCTTCGTTAAGCATGTCTTCTGGCACAGTACGAGCAAGCGAACGATAAGCGTCCGAAAGGTAACGAAGAAGCGTTCCCTCACTTCTAGCAATGCCATAACGAGAAATGTATCCAGTAAAATCGGATGCGGTTTCAACCATGTCTCGAAGTACAGATTTAGGCTTAATCCAGTAGTCGTTTGCCCACGGAACATCTTTGCGATATTGCGCAAAAGCAGGCTCAAGCAAATCTTCAAGAGGCTTAGGGTAGCTAACTTCCGCTAAGCGTTCCATGCGCTCCTCGTAATCAATGCCATCATCCTTCATACCAGCCATTGCAGCATCGCGAGCCTTACGCTCTTGTGCGCGAAGCACAGGCTTAGGATCATCTAAAGTTGCTTCAACCATAGAAATTACATCAAGCGCATAGCTTGGAGATTCTGGGTCTAGAAGTTCCAAAGCTGCGAGCAAGAACGGAGAAAGCGGCTGATCCAGCGCAAAGCCCTCTGGCATAGCAACATCAAGATCATAATCACAAGAACCATCCGAAAGCTCTCTGCATTCAATAACTTGAGTATCGAGCAAAGTTTGGAAAATATCGTTGCAACGCTCGAGCAATTTCTCTTTATCTTGCGGCTTTTGCGCACTATCTTCAATAAGTTTTTCAACGCGTGCTCTAGCATCCCCACCTTGCGTAACTTCGTTCAAAATCATTGAGTGCGTTACAACCATGTGAGGATTCAAAGTTTCTGGAGCGCTTTCAATAAGATTAGTAAACGTTGGCTCGCCCCAAACTACAAAGCCTTCTGGAGCTTTCTTACGCTTAACTTTTTTAAGCTTCTTAGGATCATTTCCAGCTTTTGCAACAGCGCGCGCATTCTCAATCTCGAACTCTGGAGCCTCTGCAACTACTAAGCCCTCAGTATCGAATCCCATTCTGCCTGCACGTCCTGCAATTTGATGAAACTCGCGAGCACGAAGCTTTCTACTACGATTCCCATCAAATTTTGTAAGAGCTGTAAGCACAACCGAGTGAATTGGCACGTTAATGCCAACTCCGAGAGTGTCTGTGCCACAAATAACGGGCAGCAATCCTTGCTGTGCGAGCTGTTCGACAAGCCTACGGTAGCGCGGAAGCATACCAGCATGGTGTACGCCGACACCGGTGCGCAGTAGCCTTTGCAAGATTTTGCCGAATCCTGTAGTAAATTTAGTACCTTTAATTGCTTGCGCTATTTTGTCTCGCTGTTCTTTGCTTGAAACTCCCGTACTTGCGAGCGCTTGCGCTGTTTCAAGAGCTGCGTCTTGCGAAAAATGAACTACGTATATTGGCGTTAAACCCTTGTTAAATAAGAGTTCTACAGTTGTTGCGAGCGGCTTATCTGTGTACTCGTATTCGAGTGGGATTGGTCTTGGCGCATTAGCAATAATATCAACACTACGTTTTGTTGATTTTTCTAAGCGTTCCGCAATATCCGTTACGTCTCCAAGAGTTGCGCTCATAAGTAAGAATTGCGTGTTTGGAAGTGTAAGTAGAGGCACTTGCCAAGCCCATCCGCGCTCTGGATCACCATAGTAGTGGAATTCGTCCATTGCAACGCAATCGACTTCAGCGTTTGCGCCTTCACGTAAGGCTTGATTTGCTAAGATTTCTGCAGTGCAGCAGATTATTGGAGCGTCCGCGTTAATATGCGAGTCGCCTGTAATCATGCCAACGTTGTCGCGCCCAAAAATCGCAACTAAATCGAAGAATTTTTCAGAAACAAGAGCTTTAATTGGCGCAGTATAGTAGGAGCGTCTGCCAGTGGCTAGCGCTGCAAAATGCATGCCGAGCGCTACTAGAGATTTTCCAGAACCGGTTGGAGTATTTAAGATTACGTGATCCCCTGCAAGCAAATCCATAACAGATTCTTCTTGATGCGGCCACAAATCCACATGCTTGTTATCTTTAACCCAATCAACAAATGCTTGAAAAATCTCATCTTCGCTAGCATGATGCAAATCAAAAGCTAACTCGCCCAAACCAGCCATATTGCGCTCCTACTTTACTTAAGCTTTACTCGTGACTTTAATCGCAAATTTATTTACTTGCGATTTTACTTGCGCTTCTTCTTATCTCGTACTTTTACTGAGATTTGAATAGGAGTTCCCTCGAATCCAAACTCTTCTCGAAGCGATCGCTCAATAAAGCGACGGTAGCCGTGCTCTAAGAAGCCTGTTGTGAATATCACGAAACGCGGTGGACGCGTAGAAGCTTGCGTTGCAAATAAGATTCGCGCTTGCTTTCCACCTCGCAAAGGATGCGGATGAGCAGACTGAATACGCCCCAAGAAAGCGTTGAGCTTGCCTGTAGGAATGCGCTTATCCCAGCTGTCTAAAGCTGTTCGCATAGCGCGCGCAAGACGATTCGTATGCCAGCCTGTTTTTGCGGAAAGATTTACACGCTCAGCCCAAGTTACGCGCTCAAACTCAGTTTTCCACAAGCGTTCCATGCGCTGTCTGGAAAATTCGTCCATCAAGTCCCACTTGTTAAACACAAGTACGATTGCTCGACCCGCGTCTACAGCCTGGCTCATAACTTTCAAATCCTGCTCTGCAATCGGCTGGGAAGAATCGAAAAGAATCAAAGCAAGTTCAGAACGCTCAATCGCAGCTTGCGTACGAAGTGAAGAATAGTATTCAGCACCCGTAAGCTTATGCTGCCTGCGCTTAATACCAGCAGTGTCAATAAACAGCCAGTCTTCTCCATCAACTCGCACAACCTCATCAACAGGATCTCGAGTAGTTCCAGCCAAATCGTTTACAACAGAACGTTCTTCATGAGCTAAATGGTTCAAAAGCGAAGACTTACCAACGTTTGGACGACCTACTAAAGCAACTCTGCGAAGTCCTTCTGGAGTCAAGAATCCTGAAGTTTTATTCGCTTTCTTTAAAGAGCTAAGAGCCGCGTCAAGCAAATCTCCAACGCCTCTTCCGTGCATTGCAGAAATTCCGTAAGGCTCACCCATTCCAAGCTTCCAAAACTCTGCAGTCAAATACTCGCTTCTAGCGTCGTCAACCTTGTTAACTGCCAGAGTAATAGGCTTACCTGCAGCGCGAAGCATTGAAACAATGCGCTCGTCGGTAGCTGTTAAACCAACTTGACCATCTACTAGGAAAATCACAGCATCGCTTAAACGCACTGCCACTTGCGCTTGCTGAGCAATAGAAGAATCAATGCCTTCAACATCTGCTTCCCAGCCGCCAGTGTCAACCAGCTTAAAGTTGGTTCCAGCCCACTCAGCGTCGTAACTTACGCGATCTCTCGTAACACCTGGAGTATCTTCTACAACAGCGACACGATGGCCCAAAATACGATTTACAAGAGTTGATTTTCCAACGTTTGGTCGACCTATAACGGCGATTACTCCAACAGCTTTTGTATCTTTCGATTCATCATCGCTTGCAAAATCACCGCTAAGAAGCGCACGATCTTCATCATCAAGATCGTAGCCTTCAAGATTTGCAGCATAACGGTCGTACTCATCTTGCTCAATTGCATCGTCAACAATCTCTACAAGCGCGTCAAGAGTCTGCTCAAAAGTCAAATCAGAATTATCTAGAGTTGTAACACCGTCTGCAGCTTTAAGAAAATTTGTAACTTTAGCATCTTTAGCGTCGCGAGCACGAATATCGTCTTCTTCAGATTCATTATTCTTAGATCCATTATTTTGCAAATTTTCTTGCGCAATATCCTGCTTATTTCTGCGAGCTTGACGCACTTCCTCACGAGCAGTAAGAAGCACTCGAACTTGAGCATTTGGAGCCACAACAGTAGTAATATCGCGGCCTTCTGCAACTATTCCCTCTCCGCCTGAGAAAGAATCTTCACTAGACTCTGAAGCAATATACGCGCGCTGAGCAGCAATAAGCATGTGTCGAACTGCAGGAATCGAAGAAACCGTAGACACGTGCGAAGAAACTTCGCTGGAACGCAATTCTTCGCTAATATCTTCACTATCAATTACGACTACAGGATTTTTTGGATCAACACTAAATTCAGCATGATCTTCCGTAAACAATGCTCCAACAGCTTCAACAATTTGATTAAAGCGTTCTGCATCTGCAGAATTCGTTGGATTTCCTTCTTCATCCAACTCAAGCTGCTTACTTAAATCAATACCTTGCTTCAAGCACCACCAAGCAGCAGCTCGATACATTGCCCCCGTATCTAAATACGCAAAACCATAGTATTGCGCTAAAGCACGAGAAGTAGAAGATTTACCTACTCCTGCTGGTCCATCAATTGCTACGCAAATCACAGGCCAACCTCCTTAGAAAGCGAGCGCACTTCTGTTTGAGAAAGCACTCGATACGATCCAGCTTTTAAGTCCCCTAACTTAATAGGCCCAATTTGAGTACGCACAAGACGCTTTACAGGGTATCCTACGGCTCCAAAAATCCTGCGCACAATACGATTCTTGCCAGAATGCAACACAACTTTCACAATAGTTGCATCGTGATTCTGGTCGATTATTGCGCAACGATCAAGCTTAATCCAGCCGTCTTCCAGATTTACGCCTTGCGAAACTAGCCTTCGGCAAACCATTCCGTTGATCTTGCCTTCAACAGTTGCAATATACGTTTTCTCAACTTCGTACTTTGGGTGCATAACATGCTGGCTTAACTCACCATCGTTGGTCATTAAAATAAGACCTTCAGAATCGTAGTCCAAGCGTCCCATGTGGAAAATCCGCTCGTACTTGTCTCCAACAATGTCTCTTAAAGTGAAGCGACCTTTTGGATCATCCATTGCACTCAAAACTCTTTTAGGCTTATTAAGCGCGAGCGTTACAAGCTTGTGATTAAATTTCACTCTCGATCCGTCTACGCGTATTTTTTGTTTACTTGGATCTACTCGAGTTCCGAGTGTTGTTACAAGCTCATCATCTACTTCAACACGCCCATCTAAGATTATTTCTTCACACTTTCGGCGTGAACCAAATCCCGCTTCAGCAAGTAGCTTTTGCAGTCGAACAGCGTTTTTGGATTCTTGTTGCGCCTGATTGGCGCGGGAATATGCGTTTGGCATCGTTCTCCCAACGTGACCTTATTCGTATTCTTTTAATAAATTAGTAGTAAATTTTTATATTCTGCAATAAATACAGGAAATTACCACGTTTTTCTATGTTAGCGTATGGCATAGCCGTGATACTATAGCAAACGTTTGGTTGTGCTGTAAATAATAAAAACCAGCATAGCGGTGTACACAATTAACGTAAGGAATTGTTATGAACTACACTTCAAATGCAGAATGCTCTGTTTCTAAACAATCATCTGCACCTAGAACTCCGCTCATTTTTAGAATAGGAGCAGAATTCATTGCAAGCGCTTTTGCAATGTTCACTATCTACATGTTCTCATCTATTGTTACTGCAATGTATGGCGTAAATGTTCTTATGATTGCAGTAGGAACTGGTATTGCTTATGCTGCTGCTATTGGTATTGCATCTAAGTTTTCTGGCGGACATGTGAATCCTGCTATAACTATCGCATCTATGCTTACTGGCAGAACTCCTTATATTTCTGGAATTTTATACATTATTGCTCAGGTTCTTGGAGCTATTGCTGCAGCTGGAGTAACTGTTTTTGTTCTGCCACAAACAAAGATGGTTCCAGCTCACACTTGGTTTGCTCCTGTTGTTAATGGTTTTGAAAATGCTTCCATTTCTGCAAACCAACTTAAGAGTGTTAATGCATCTTTTGGCGTTATTACTGCTCTTGTTGTTGAAATTATTGCAGTTCTTGTTATTGTTGCAACAGCCATGACGTACATGAATGACAATGGCAGCACAAAATGCGGATACTCTACTCACATGGGCATTGCTTATGCCGCTGGAGCTTTCATTACTTATCAAATTACTGGAGCTGGTTTAAACCCTGCCCGTTCTACTGGCATTGCTATTCTTGCTCAATCGCAAAAGTTATCTGTCTCACCATTGAGTCAACTTTGGGTATTTTGGATTGCACCTGTTTTTGCCGCTGCACTCGTAGGATTTGTCATGCTTATTTGCAAGCTTGCAACATCTTCTTCAAATAATCAGAATCCTGTTGCTGCTGATTACTCAAATCAAACTTCTCCTGTTCTACAGAATACTGTTCCTGTAGTTCCAGAACCTCCTGTTAACACAGAGTCTTCAGTAACCCCTTCTACGACTTTGGATTCTACTGGAAACGATAATGTTCCATTTAATCCTTTTAACAGAGATGATAAATAGAATTTCGTGAATTAAATCTATCGGATTCTACATTAAGAAAAAAATTGAAAAATACGTTATCAATAGTCCAATTCCTAGCGAAATGCTTATGAAAGAATCGAAGGCTACAGATCTAACCTTCCATGGACTTTTTTGAGTAAATATTAAGCGTATGATTCCAAGAACAATGGCTGTTGCGGCAATTATTACCGTGGCAGCCATTGTTTTACCCATAAACGCCAATACTGCGCTTACGCATACTATTGCTGCCACAATCCATTGCGCATACGGTTTTCCTTCTTTGACTTCCGAAACGTATATATGGTTTGATTTTTTTGCTAATTCAGATTCATTTACATTTAAAATGTTCTTTTGAATTTTTGCTACATCGTCTTGTTTTTCATACCGATCATTAATTGTCATACTTGTATAATACATAAAAGACCTTGGAAAGTATACGAAAATACAATCCAAGGTCCTTTTTATAGAATACTTGTATTAATTAAAAAATTAATAAATATTTTATTATTCAGTTAAATACTATTTAGTGGAAGAAGTGCCTTGTACCAGTGGTGTACATTGTTACTCCAGCCGCACGCGCAGCTTCAAACACTTCCTCATCTCTGATTGACCCTCCTGGCTGCACAATTGCTTGCACACCTGCGTCAATAAGGATTTGCGGACCGTCAGCAAACGGGAAAAATGCATCCGAAGCCGCAACAGCTCCACGAGCACGCTCAACACCATCAGCAAGAGTATTAGCACGCTCAACAGCCAAGTGGCAAGAATCCACGCGATTAACCTGCCCCATGCCAATGCCAACAGTAGCATTATCGTGTGCAAGTAGAATTGCGTTAGACTTTACGCAACGAAGCGAGCGCCATGCAAACTCTAAGTCTCTCAAAGTATCAGTATCTGCAGCTTCTCCAGATACAAGAGTCCAATTTTGAGGATTATCGCCAAAATCGTCAATCTTATCTGCGCTTTGTACCAATGCGCCACCATCAATAGGATGCACCTGCAAGCCCAAAACTGGAGGATTTGCAACCTTTAAGATTCGCAAATTCTTTTTCTTAGTGCGCAATAACTCCAAAGCCTCAGGCTCATAATCTGGAGCAATAATTACCTCTGTGAAAATTGGTCGAACACTTTCAGCCATTTCTAGTGTAACAGTTGAATTGCAAGCAATCACACCGCCGTAAGCACTTACAGGATCGCAAGCGTGAGCTTTCTTATGAGCAATAGCTGCAGTTGCACCTATTGCTAAGCCGCAAGGATTATTATGCTTGCATACTGCAACAGCGATTTGTGGGGCAAAATCCCATACTGCACGCCAAGCCGCATCCGCATCAACATAATTGTTGTAGCTCATCGGCTTTCCACCAAGAAGTTCAGCTTGAGCTAAACCTCCCTTATGCAATGGGTCAAGATAAAGCCCCGCCTGCTGATGTGGATTTTCACCATATCTAAGCTCGCGATTTAACTTCCACGTACGCGTATAATCAGTTGGAAGAATCAAATCCTCACTTGTTTTATCAACTGAATTTGCGTCTTCCTCCGACTTGGTCTTCATACTTTCTGGAATTGACCAAACTTCACTTGTCCACTGGCATATTGCAGCATCGTAAGAAGCCGTATGTTCAAATGCTTTATGCGCCAAGTATTCGCGTTCTTCTAGGCTAAAACCTTCTCCAGATAACACTCTTTGGGCAAGAATATTATAATCTGCAGGGTCTGTAATAACAGCCACAGATTTATGATTTTTCGCGGCAGCGCGAACCATAGATGGTCCACCAATATCGATTTTCTCAATAATCTGAGCTTCGCTTCCACCGCTCATAACAGTGTTTACAAACGGATACAAATTCACTACGACAGCATCAAATGGCTCAATATTTAACTCTTTAAGCTGCTTTACATGATCAGGATTGCTCATATCTGCTAGAATCCCAGCGTGAATATGTGGATCGAGCGTCTTAACCCTACCATCTAAGCTTTCTGGGAAACCTGTTATATCAGATACTTCCGTAACCTTTACACCTAATTCTTGGAGTTTTGCAGCTGTTGAACCTGTTGAAACAACCTGAGTTCCGCACCTTTTAAAAGCGTCTGCCAGAGTTTCTAGCCCTTCTTTGCAAAATACTGATACAAGTACTCGCTTGATTGACCTTTTACCTGTGGTTATCAGCACATCTGCACTTGATTCTTGCGCGTGTATCTGTTGCACGGTGGTCTTCCTCCTTGATGTTGGACGAGGATTATTTTTTATTGACTTTCGAACTAACTGTTCTAGGTTTTCTAGTATCAGTTTTGTCCTCAAGCAAAGGTTGTTTTTTAGTGGATTTAACACTTCGCGGCTGACTTATATTATCTGTTTCATTTTGACTAATTGAACAAGATGAACGCGTTTTTTCTTTTTTTGAAGACATATCATCAGCAGACTTTTCAGACATATTGTTTTCTTTAGGAGTTATTACTGACGTTTCACATGACTGTTTAACTGGTTTTGATTGCGATTTTATGTTCTGATTTTCTTTTGACTTTTCACTAATATTTTCAGATAACTTTTTGGAAAATATATTAAAATTCGACGGCTTAATGGAATCATATTTCTCAAAAATTTTAGAACTTAACGCACGAATAGAAATTATTATTGCGCACACAAATATAACGAGAATCCAGGCAAACCCAAAGCCAAATACTGTTAAATGACCTAAAGCACGAACACTTCTACTTACATTTATACCAACATTGGATAAACGATATTTACCTAAATCACCGTTTGCGAACAAGAATAGTATACTCATAACGAGTATTACTAATATGCAAGTTGATACCAAAACTACAGCTGATTCCACAAAAGCAATAACGGTAGACTTCCAATCAAGTTTATCTTTATCGAAATGCAAACGAAGATTACAAGACTTAGAATATAAGATCACAAATAACGCAAATACGCCACATAAGGCAAAAACAATACCATTAACAAGAAGCCTATAAAGTGAATCACCTATAGAGTCTGGGAATATGGCAAAGAATGGAACAGGAGGCAAAGACTTACGATTAACTGCATAAATTGTGAAATTAGCAACTGATCCTATCGCAAATCCTGAACCTGAAATCCATGATAATGCCCATAATGCAACGTTTGGAAGCCATACCAGACATGCAATTGTGGTTAAAATTCTTGAACCTAATTGCATTCCTAACTTTGAAAAAACTATCTCAACATTACTTGCTCCAACAATGGACCAAAAGATAATCGTTGATAATGCAATAATTGCATAAATTGACAACACGATTACGGTTGAATAAAGGCAAATTCTTATGCGTTTTAATATATGTTCAGGAACATTTTTTGTTACATTATTTTTAATTAATACAAACAATGAGCTGTATGGGAAAACAGCTATTAACTGTGCAAAAGCATATACACAAAAGCTTTTTAACAATATGACTGGTAACGAATCCAATAACTCAATATTAGTATTTTGAGATATAACTCCATTGATGAAAACCCAAACAAACAAACCAATACAATTTACTAGCGATCCACCTTTTAGTTTTCTCATCAGAATCGCAAGCATTGTAATTATAAGCAAAGTCAAACCAAGTGGAATAACTGTAAGAATAAAATCATCAAAGCCTAGACCAACTCCTTGCGCAAAAAGAAGAGCAGCCCACGTCATCGACATTGATGAATCGGAAAGATTACCAGTTCCTTCTTCTATAGAAATAACAAGAAGGGTTAGTGACATGAATAATCCAACAACTATTGCAAAAATCAAAGTCGCAATAGCGGGTATAGATATCCCCTTCAAAATGCTAATAAGAGAAGACTTCAGTTTTTTCATAACATCATCCTCCCTTATTAGCCGCTTGAAGTTAGATCTAAGTTGTTCGATTTTTTATGATTACACCTAAAAACAATATATGGATAAATGTAGCTGCCTAATTACAACACAAGCTACTACTCATACACCACTTTTATGCAGGCATCGTCATTAAACTAGAGCATTTATAAGATTGCAACTCATTCATCCCGCTAATTCCTGTTAACTCCATTACAAAGCAGAATCCAGCAACAGTGCCCTGCGACCTTTCAACAAGTCGCGCAGCAGCTTTTGCAGTTCCTCCTGTAGCAATTAAATCGTCAACAATAAGAACACGCTGACCAGGCTTTATAAGATCTTTCTCAATCTCTATCTTAGCTTCCCCATATTCGAGAGAATATGATTCGCTTATGACTTCGGGAGGCAATTTACCTGCTTTTCTTACGGCGACAAAACCTTTATTGAGTCGAGCAGCCAAAGCTGGACCAAACAAAAATCCACGAGCCTCAAGTCCGGCAACTAAATCAAATGAATCTTTAGAAACTGGCAACGAATCTACTAATGAATCAATAAGAATTCGCATACCACGATTATCAGCAAAAACAGGAAGAAAATCGCGGAAAACAATCTTTGGATTTGGAAACCCTGGAATTGTTCTAATAAGAGATGCTAAATATTTAACATCCTCATCACTAACATTCTTCAAAGATTTTACTGTAATATCAGTTGTTGTCATAATCTTATTGTTCTTATCTCAGTTTTCTTTGACTTCACCAGTCTCGCTGGATTCTTGAATCTGCTCAGTTTCGCTCGATTCTTGAGATTCATCTTTATCAGATGCATCAACATCTTCCGAGTTATCAGCTTCATCGTCTTTGTCATAGCTGTTGAAATCTACACGAACATAAACTCTATTCACAGCTCTGAAAGACACTCGAAGTAAACTACCTTCTGAATCTAGAACAATCTCTTCGTGATCAGAATCAACTACGACGACCTTACCGATGATTCCACCAATTGTTATAACTTCAACGCCTGGTTTCAAAGAATCATGGAAGGACTTCAACTCATTTTGGCGCTTCTTCATATTACGAGATTGGAACCACATGATACCAACCATGGCAATTACGAGTACAATAAGCATGCCATACTGGCTAACAAATTGGGGCACAATAAACTCCTTATGTATCCAACCCTGAGACGGACAAAACACCGTCCAAAACACTTATTTTATGTTATCTATCTGACATTATCAGGCGCTTTAAGACCTAAGTGTTGCCAAGCTTTTTCAGTGGCAACACGACCTTTAGGAGTCCTAATAAGAAACCCTTCACGCACTAAATATGGCTCACAAACGGTTTCTACAGTTTCTGCCTCTTCTCCAACCATTGCAGCCAAATTATTAAGCCCAACTGGACCACCATTAAATTGATTCACAATAGCTTTCAAAACCGCAATATCTAGACGGTCAAGACCTTGAGTATCAATCTGATACAACGATAAGGCTTCTATTACAGACTCGCGATTTACATCTTTAAGATTATGCACAACTGCCCAATCACGTACGCGTCTTAACAGTCGATTTGCGATTCTAGGAGTTCCTCTGGAACGAATAGCAAGTTCTTTAGCTGCTTGATCAACAAGATGAACACCAAGAAGAACAGATGAACGTTCAATCAGTTTTTCCAACTCATCGTGAGGATAAAAATCCAAGTGAGCCGTAAAACCAAAACGTGCTCTAAGCGGAGAAGGAAGCATACCTTCGCGCGTAGTAGCACCAACCACGGTAAAATGCGGCAATGTAAGAGGTATAGAAGACGCCCCTGGTCCTTTGCCAACCATAACATCAACTCGGAAATCTTCCATAGCTATATAAAGCAACTCTTCTGCAGCTCGAGGCAAACGATGAATCTCATCAATAAACAGTACTTCACCAGTATCAAGAGAACTCAAAATTGATGCTAGATCACCAGCGTGTTGAATAGCAGGGCCAGACGTAACTCTAATAGATACGCCTAACTCATTAGCAACAATCATTGCTAATGTTGTTTTTCCAAGCCCAGGAGGACCTGCAAGCAACATGTGATCTGGAGGAACATCACGCAATCTTGCAGCATCCAAAAAAAGTTGTAGCTGCGCCTTTAAAAGAGGCTGTCCGATAAATCCATCTAGAGCATGAGGTCTTAATTCTTCATCGCTAATCTGTTCATTTCCTATAGGAGATGATGAAACAATTCTTAATGAATCTTCGGATACGCCAGTATTTAAAGCTTGTACGTCGATTCCTTCATCCAAACTCATGAATCACCTGCCTCTATCTAACGCTGCCAATGCCATGCGCAAAACATTAGACATATCTGAATCACTGATTGGCAGAGCAATTTTTTCACTATTACACACGTTTTCAACCGCTCTTTGAGCATCTGACTGCTTCCAACCTAAAGACATAAGTCCTTCTACAACCTTGCTGATGCCAGATTCATCAAATTCCTTTTTATAAGATTTTGAATCTTTAGAAGTATCATCTTCATTTAATTGAGATACGTCAATAGAACCTTTAAGTTCAAGAACAATTTTTTGAGCACCCTTTTTACCTAATCCTGGAGCAGAAGACAATGCGGTGATATCGCCATCTGCAATAGCCTGCAATAAACGATTCACATTTAAAGTGGAAAGTAAAGAAAGAGCAACTTTAGGACCAACACCACTAACTTTCTGCTGAATTTGAAGAAAAATACGCTTTGCAGGCATACTCGTAAAACCATACAAAGTAACAGCATCTTGACTTACTTGTAAAGACGTATAAACCTTAACATCTTGACCTTCATGCAGCGAAGCCAAATCAGACGATGGCATATAAACTTCATAGCCAACACCACTAACACAGATAAGCGCACATCGAGAATCAACTGATTCAATAACGCCGCTAAGCATACCAATCATCAGCGCTCACCTTTCTAGATAAATAGAACATCTGTTCTATAAAACATACTACATGTCACGTCCGACAGAAGAATGTCTGCTAGCAGAACGCAAAGAATCAGCCCACTTTCGTTGAGCCTCAGTTAAATGCTGCTCTCGCTCTCCTCCTTGCAAAGCCCCTGCTGGGCGAAGCGCGTGACAAATCGCTTGAGCCAAGGCATCAGCTGCATCTGCAGGAGTCGGTAAAACATTAAGATTTAAAAGACGCGCAACCATGCGCTCTACCTGAGTTTTATCCGCCTTTCCATTTCCAGCAACAGCGAGTTTAACCTCTGTAGGAGTATGCAAAGCTACAGGAATACCTCTCTGAGCAGCAGCCAACATTGCAACACCTGCAACTTGAGCAGTCCCAAGAACAGTGTTTCGATTTTCTTGAGCAAAAACACGCTCAATCGAAATAGTATCTGGCGAAAACCTTTCGATTTTCTCCACCAGTCCATTGTAAATTTCGAGCAATCTTAAATCTTGAGAAGTCTTAGGATCACTTCTTAATACATCGACGTGAATAAAAGAAAGCCGACGAGAAACGCCGGCTTCAATCACGCCGACCCCGCAGCGAGTAAGCCCGGGATCAACGCCCAAAATCATCATAGGAAACTATTCTGCTTCCTCAAGCTGAGCCATAACCTCATCCGAAGCAGTCCAGTTGCTATAAATATTCTGAACATCGTCCAAATCGTCGAGATTGTCAATCAAACGAGACACCTTCTGAGCATCTTCAAAGCTCAATTCAACCTCATTGTTTGGATGCATAACGATTTCTGCGGAATCATAGTCGAAACCAGCATCTTGCAAAGCCTTACGAACAGTTACCAAATCGCTAGAATCAGTGTATACGGAATACACATCACCGTCGTCAGCAACATCTTCAGCGCCAGCTTCTGCAGCAATATCAAAAAGCTTGCTATAGTCAACGCCTTCGCTAGGAACTTCAATCAAGCCCTTGCGCTCAAAGTTGAAGCTAACAGAACCGCTTGTAGCCAAAGAACCATTGCCCTTTGTAAGAGTGGAGCGAACGTCTGCTGCAGCGCGGTTGCGATTATCAGTAAGGCACTCAATAATCAATCCAACACCTGCTGGAGCATAGCCTTCGTAAACAATCTCTTCGTAGTTTGCGCCGCCTGCTTCTTCACCAGAACCACGCTTAACAGCGCGCTTAATATTATCTGCTGGCATAGAAGCTTTTTTAGCCTTAACGATTGCATCGTACAAAGTTGGGTTACCATCAGGGTCTCCACCACCAAGACGAGCAGCGATTTCAATATTCTTAATAAGCTTGGCGAAAAGCTTGCCGCGCTTAGCGTCAATAGCGGCTTTCTTATGCTTTGTGGTCGCCCACTTGGAATGACCTGACATGATACTCCTAAAAAGTGTACGGTTACGTAAACGTGATGATTTTAATGCTCTTTAGCGACAAATCATCATACGCTAGTATTTTTAAGCAAATTTTTAACTTCAAAAATCCTCTGTATAACGGTTATGATACCACCAATACAAAGGATAAACATGGCTAAACTAAGCCATAAAAGCCAGCCAGTTAATCCACTTAATCCCATTGAAATCAATATAATAGCCACTCTGTCTGCTCTAGTAATCAAACCTTTTTTAGCTTCCACCCCAACAGACTCACCTCTTGCTCTAGCATATGACGTTACAAAAGCAGCCATAATTGCTATTAGCGAACAAAGCAATCCGCAATATTTTATAAAACCATTAACATATTCTGGCAAATATAAACATATGTTGATATTTTTAGCACGATATAAGCAAATACAAACACACAAAAATAGAGACCAATCAGCGATTCTATCTAAAGTAGAATCCAAAAACGCACCAAATTTCGTTCCACCATTCTGATTAGTTAAAGCAGCGACTGAACCATCCAAAGCATCTGCAAGGACAAAAATCGTAAGCAAAATTGTACCGAATAAAAGCCAGCCAGTCATAGAAACAAAAATTGAGGTTGCTACAACAGCCAAAGCACCGAAAACAGTAATGCCATTTGCTGTACAGCCAAATTTTACAAGCAGCTTAGCAATAGGCGCAATAACACGCTTGAATCCACCTCTTAAAGATTCCAACATATCTAATAAAACGCCTTCCTAGATTAAACAAGCTACTCATACACACACTATCAACAAACTATGCTAATAAAAAACGCCGCTTAAAACTAAGCGGCGCAATTTCTAGCTCCCTCACCTGGATTCGAACCAAGACAAAGGGTTCCAAAGACCCGTGTGCTGCCATTACACCATGAGGGAACGGCGGAAAAAACCGCCAAGTCACTATTATGCCATAACAATTGACATCGTCAAGTTTGGCGTGGCGAAATAGGATTTATGCAAACAAGAACCCCTTGCCATGATGCTCTGGATAAGTGTCAAACAGCTTTGCAACAGACCCATCTTCAAACACAGCTTTAATAGCACTTGCCAAAAGTGGGGCAATTGAAAGAACAGTTAACCCATCCCAACGCTTTTCTTCTGGAATTGGAACAGTATCCGTTAACACAACTTCTCTAGCGCCGCAATTCTTTAAACGCTCAACTGCAGGACCAGAAAGCACGCCGTGAGTTGCAACAACCGTAACAGACTTTGCACCAGCGTCCTTAAGAACATTACAAGCGCCTGCGATTGTTCCAGCAGTGTCAATTAAATCATCAACCATAACACAATCACGCCCAGCAACATCACCAACAACACGATTTGCTACAGCCTGATTTGGACGAGTAATATCTCTAGTCTTATGAACAAAAGCCAATGGGCCTCCGCCTAAACGTTGCGCCCACTGTTCTGCAACTCGGATTCGACCTGCGTCTGGCGAAACAACGGTAACGTTTCCTAAATCTTCGCTGAAACGATCTCGAACGTAATCAACCAGCACTGGCATAGCAATCAAATGGTCTACAGGACCATCAAAGAATCCCTGCGATTGTGCCGCATGCAAGTCAACGCTCATGATTCGATCTGCGCCTGCTGTTTTAAGCAAATCAAACATCAAGCGGCAAGAAATAGGCTCACGACCGCGATGCTTTTTGTCTTGTCTAGAATATCCAAGCAACGGGCACACAGCGGTAATAGAACGAGCAGACGCGCGCTTTAATGCGTCGATCATAATTAACTGTTCCATAATGGACTTGTTAACAGGATCACTATGACTTTGCAACACAAACACGTCTGTTCCTCGCACAGACTGAGTGTAACGAACATACATCTCGCCATTGGCAAAATCATATGCTGTTGTTTCCAATACTTCTATACCAAGCTGATTTGCAACATCTCGAGCAAGCTTCGGATGCGCGCGACCAGTTACGAGAACAAGGTTTTTATCTGGCTTTCCTTCAAGGACGATGCTCACCATATCTCCAAACGCTAGTTCACTAACAGCCCACAAAAAACGGACTGTGATTAATACTATCTATTTGCGCAGACTATAATCATTAAGCCGTTTCATACACAACAAATCATTGCAAAAGATTCCAAATAATCACAAATCGCGTCTGTATAAACCATGCTTAACAATGTATTGAACAACTCCGTCTGGAACCAAATACCATACAGGTTCCCCGTGCTCAGCTCGCTTACGAACATCAGTAGAAGAAATTGCTAGTGCTGGGATTTCCAAAATGTCAACTGGGAAACGATGACTGTGACAATTAATCATATCGTCACAAGAATCCGCTGAATACACATGAGCCTCAATTTGAGTAAACTTTTCTGGACTAGAATACCCAGGACGAGTAACAGCCACAAATCTAGCCAAATTCCACAGTTCTCTAGCATCTTTCCATTGCATAATCTCCGCAATGGCATCCGCGCCTGTAATAAAGAAAAGTTCAGCATCTGGATGCTGAGATCGAATATCGCGAAGCGTATCAATCGTATAAGTAACACCTGGTCTATCAATATCCACTCTGGAAACTGTGAACTTAGGATTAGAAGCAGTTGCAATCACAGTCATCAAATATCGATCTTCTGCGTTAGTAACCTTCTTATCAAGTTTAAAAACAGGCTTTCCTGTAGGAACAAAAATAACTTCGTCTAGATCATAAACCCATGCAACTTCAGAAGCTGCTACCAAGTGGCCGTTGTGAATAGGGTCAAAAGTGCCGCCCATGATCCCTATTCGTTGGCGCTGATGAACATTACCTCTAGCAGATTGACGGTGTTTAGCAACACCTGCCACAACAGGCGGCGCAGCCTCAGTGCCATTAAAAGACCCTTGGAACAAGTCAGACATTCTGCGCTCTTCAGAAAAATCTTTTACTTCTGACTTAATACTATTTTGGGAATCAACTTTAGAGTTGTTTAGATTATTTTGCATTAATTCATTTCCACATTTTGTTCAAAATACACAAAATCAAGCATCATGATTATTTTGCACCATCAAGCAAATCAGCAGCATCATCTGCCTTAGCTTCATCGATAACACTAGAGGCAACGTTCGCCTTATCGGGATTAATATTGCCCATTTCCTCATTCCACTCATCTTGAACAACCCGTTTAATCTCCTCAAATGTTGGAAGAGGAAAATCAGGCTGGAAAATACTTCTAATCTTTGCAACAGATTCTGTAATCTTAATAAGAATATCTGCCATATTATCTACTTCACCGCAACGCTCAAGATTACTGAATTGAGATATATTATCTTCCATTTTTCTCAAATTCTGATTAATCTCATCTAAAGCAGCATTATCCTGAGGCTTGAAAACAGTACGATTATCCCTATCTGGCCAACCCATTAATATTGCATCAGCATATTCAAGAGAAGATCTTTGAGATGCAGACGCAATACCATCTTCAATTTGCACTAAAAACACATAGCGAACTATGGATAAACGCTCAGCGGAAATATCTAAAGCATCTAAAACATTAAAATCAGACACACCATATGATTCGCTTTTCGCGTATACATTATCTGATTTAGTTGATTCCTGTGTATTTGGCATACTCATAACCTTACTCTTAATACCTTATTATCTGTCACAATTTATAACATCAAGCTCTTATTTGACCATCTCCATAACCAATCCACTTTGTGGTTGTCATTTCTCTCAAACCCATCGGGCCCCTGGCATGTAATTTTTGAGTGGAAATGCCAAGCTCAGCTCCGAAACCAAATTCGCCGCCGTCCGTAAATCTTGTTGAAGCATTTACCATAACAACAGCTGAGTCTACAGATGACACAAAATTATTGATTGTTAAATAATCTTCAGCAATAATCGTCTCAGTATGCCCCGTTGAATACTTTGTAATATGATCCGCAGCATCCTCAACATCTTTTACAATCTTTACTCCTATTTGCAAAGACAAATATTCACGATTCCAATCATCATCATTTGCATGTTCTAACTGCAAACCATTGATATTTGAATCAAATAGAATATTGTAGGATTTTTCATCAGCATGAATCAAAACATTATGTTTAGCTAACTCTCTTGCAATTCTTGGCAGAAAATCTTTAGCAATATCTTGATTTACAAGCAATTTTTCTGCAGCATTACAAACTCCAACTCTTTGAGTTTTTGCATTTACAATAATTGGTATCGCTTTTTCAAAATCTGCTGTTTTATCCACGTAAATGTGAACATTTCCAGCTCCAGTTTCTATAACTGGAACTGTTGATTCTTTAACAACTGCAGCGATTAGATTTGCACTTCCCCTAGGAACAAGAACATCAATATGACCATGAGCATGCATCATTGACGTTGCTCCACTTCTTCCAAGATCATCAACAGATTCTATAAGATTTCCACTTACACCAAAATCTTTTAAGACTTGCTTGATTACAGAAATTGTCGCATGGTTCGTACGCTCAGCTGCACTACCGCCTCTTAAAATTACAGCATTTGAAGATTTTATGCACAAAGATGCAACGTCAACAGTCACATTTGGTCTAGCTTCGTAAATAATTCCCATTACGCCTATTGGCACTCTTACTTGAGAAAGCCTAAGACCATTTTCTAGCGTGTATCCACGAACAACTTCTCCAACAGGATCTTGTAATTGCGCTATTTTTCTAATACTTTTTGCAGATTGAAATATTCTTTCTTCATCAAATTTAAGTCTGTCTAGTTTTCCAGCATCCATACCATTTTTTTGAGCTTTTTCTAAGTCTTGCTTATTTGCTTCTTCAATAAATTCTAAATTATTTTCAATAGAATCAGCAATAGCATTTAGAAGATTATTTTTAAAATTGGTATTAGCTTTAGCAAATTCACGCTGTGCTATTCGCGAAGCATCCGCTCTAGAAAAAACAATAGAATCTATAGAGTCCCCATAATCTTTAGACATATTGCTTTGTGCATTACTATGCGTTTCATCTAACTTTGTATCAAGATTAATCATATTGAACATATTAGCAATAGCAGTACTTAGGCTCCACCTCTTCAGGTAACATGTATACCAATTAGCACGAATGGAGGAATCATGGCAGAAAACACTACGAATACAGTTATGTTTCACAGCACTAGGTCAAACTCTAAAACCTATACCTCGAAGCAAGCTATTCGTAGAGGAATAGCAGATGATGGTGGCTTGTTTGTTACGGATTGCCTTGGTGAAACTCGTTACGATATTTCTAATCTTTCTGGGAAAACTTATAAACAGATTGCTAAAGACGTTCTTCAAATTCTCCTTCCAGATTTTACGTCTAGCGAGCTTGATGATTGCGTAGAGAAGGCTTATGGAAGTCAGTGGGAAGATACTGAGATTACTCCTTTAAAGGCTCTTGGTAATAATAATGATTTTGTTCTAGAGCTTTTCCACGGTCCTACCTGTGCTTTTAAAGATGTTGCTTTGCAGATTTTGCCACAATTCATTAGTCGCACAAAAGATGTATCTGATTCTAATCAAAACGTTATGATTCTTACCGCCACTTCGGGAGATACAGGAAAAGCTGCGCTAGCTGGGTTTGCGGATGTTGAGGCCACTTCTATTGTCACTTTTTACCCAGAAGGTAAAGTAAGTAAAATTCAAGAATTGCAAATGACAACTCAAAGTGGAAATAACGTAAAAGTATGCGCTGTTAGAGGAAATTTTGACGATGCGCAAAGCGGCGTTAAACAAATATTTACTAACAATTCAATTAATGAAACGGTTGAAAACAATAATCACGCACTGCTTTCTTCTGCTAATTCGATTAATATTGGCAGACTTATTCCTCAAGTTGTTTACTACTTCTACGCTTATTCTAAGCTTGTTGAACAAGGCGTTATTGAACTTGGCAATGAAGTGGAATTTTGTGTCCCTACTGGCAATTTTGGAAATATTCTTGCTGGATATTATGCGAAAATTCTTGGTCTTCCTGTAAAACACTTAATCGTAGCGAGCAACAGCAACAATGTTTTGTTTGACTTTTTGGTCAGTGGAACATATAACAAGATTCGACCATTTAACCAAACAATTGCACCGTCTATGGATATTCTTGTTTCTTCTAATTTAGAACGCATGCTTTACTACATGTGCGATAAAGATACACGACTGTTGCAAATGCTTATGAATGATTTACAACAATGGGGCGCTTTTGAAATACCAGAAGACGTGCTTTCTAAAATTCGAGAACTTTTTGGATGCGGATGGGCAAACGAGGATCAAATTCGCAATTCCATACAAGAATGCTGGAATAAGCATAATTATGTTATTGATCCACATACTGCTTGCGGATACTTTGTTATGAATCATATTCCTCATGATTCTAATGTTCCGCGTGTTCTTTTGAGCACAGCAAGCCCGTATAAGTTCCCTAGGGTTGTTTGCGAATCTTTAGGCTTAAATGTTGAAGGATTAGATGATTTTGCTTGCATGGATTTGTTAGAAAGCAAAACTTCTACAAAAGCTCCTAAAATGCTTAGCGAACTTAAAAATAAAACAGCTAGATTCAACGATGTTATTAACATCGAAGATATGCCAGATTATGTTCTTAAGTGCGCTAACGAAATTTGCTAAAGATTTTGGTTTAAGACTTAAACAAAGCATAATATACTTCGTTTAGTGTGTTTAAATCATGACCTTTTCTAGCTCCTGCAGAAAAGAATCTACGTCTTTTTACATTATCGTCTAGGCTTTTAAGTTTTAGCGATAATTTTCTGCCTAATTCCCATGCAGCTTCTTCAAAAACACCGTCTTCTCTAGCTTCTTGCAATGTTGAACAGGCCACAGTGGAAGAAACGCCCTTTTTTTGTAGCTCAATGCGAGTCGCACGTTCTCCCAACAATCTAGATACACATGAGCGTATAACGGATCTAGCATATTGTTTATCGTCAACCAAATGTAATTCTTCCAAACGAATTATTACGGATTCAACAATATTCTCTTTATAACCCTTATTTATAAGCCTATTCTTTAAATCATCGGAAGATCTAGCTGAATAATCTAGCATTCGTAAAGCAGATTCTCTACAATCGTCGAAATCAGAGGCTTTTTTAGCATCTACTTTTTTAGCAGGCTTTCTGCCATTAAATGAATTATACTTCTTAAAAGCGTAATAAGAGTTTTCTTCACAATAATCTTCATGATTATTATCCAAGCTATCAAATGACTTATCATAAGCATCACTAACGCCAACTGTTGTTAAATCACAACCATTAACTTCAGATTCTTCTGCTTTTTCACACTCATTTTCTGCAGAATAATAAGAATCAACAGGTTTATGATTGCGAAGAAAACTCTCTACACTAATCATCTTCTATTCTTTTCACTGAATCTCAGCCAATATGATGTGAATCAGCTAAACTCAACTTTGTTTTAATAATTTTATTTAATATAGTTTTATTTGACATCACTGCCTTTTGAAGTGTTTGTTTTACTATCAGCACTTGAAGATGATACTGACTGAGAATTGTCATCTTCATCTTCTACCTCAACGAATTGATCTTCTGGCTTCATTAGCCCAAACGCTACTTTTACTTTATCGCTAATCTCTTCTGTAATAGCAGGATTATCTTTAAGGAATTGGCGAACGTTCTCCCTACCTTGCCCAAGTTGTTCACCTTCGTAAGTGAACCAAGAACCAGATTTTTTAATAACATCGCACTGTACAGCCATATCGATTACAGAACCTTCAGTTGATATCCCTTCTCCGTAAAGAACATCAAACTCTGCTGTTTTAAAAGGCGGAGCCATTTTATTCTTTACAATCTTTACCTTAGTACGATTTCCAACAGCCTCTTCACCATTTTTGATAGTAGAAACTCGTCTAATATCCATTCGAACAGATGAATAGAATTTAAGAGCTTTACCACCAGTAGTTGTTTCTGGATTACCGAAGAATACACCAATTTTTTCACGAAGCTGATTAATAAATATTGCTGTTGTTCCAGCTTGAGACAATGCACCAGTCATTTTTCTTAAAGCTTGGCTCATTAAGCGCGCTTGTAAACCAACATGGCTATCTCCCATGTCTCCATCAATTTCCGCTTTTGGAACAAGAGCTGCTACAGAATCAACTACTATAACATCTAAAGCACCAGAACGAATTAGCATGTCGGCAATCTCTAATGCTTGTTCACCATTATCTGGCTGAGAAACAATAAGAGAATCTGTGTCAACACCCAATTTACGCGCATAAACTGGATCTAAAGCATGCTCAGCATCAATAAATGCAGCAATACCACCATTCTTTTGAGCATTAGCAACAATATGCAAAGCTAATGTTGTTTTACCAGAAGATTCAGGACCATAAACTTCCACAATACGCCCACGAGGAACGCCACCAATCCCTAGAGCCATATCTAGAGCTATTGAGCCAGTAGGGATAACCTCCACGTCTTGTAGTGGCTTATCACCCAATCGCATTGCGGAACCTTTACCATATTGTTTTTCAACATTGGCAAGAGCTGTTTCCAACGCTGCTTTTCTACGAGGATCTGCCTTGTCGGCATCAATAAGACGATCCACTGCACCTTTTTTTGCTTGTTGTGCCATATCTGCTACTCCTTTCGCATGCCGATGTATTGATTGACGTTAATGCAATACATAATGACTATGCAAGCGTTTTAGAGCAATGTGGTTAAAGGTTTTACTCAATAACACAATAGGCACTTATCACGCTGCAAGAAGCCCAACAATTGACATTATACACCACAAACGAACATTTGTTCGACAAGCGTGTTGTTCTTGAAAACTAGGCGAAAATATCTATTTTGCAGGCATTGGTGGAGCATTATGATCTTTACCCCACCTCTTACTATCAGGAATATTCATGTGATCACATAAAACATTCCAGACAATTCTTGGCTCTACTCCAGCATCAATCGCCTCACGAGCACTCATACCATTAAGTTTTTGCAGCTCCTGATCTTTTGCGATACTCCTGCCAAACTCCCTGCCAAATACCTCTTCAAGAAGCTCCCAGAATTCACGCTCGCGCATCAAAAATCCAATCTTCAAAAATTATGGAATGCAGAATTTTTATTAACGCATAAACGACACCGTTTCGAACTTCTTCACGATTACCAGAAATATTTAATTGAGCAGAAATCAACAATCCTAAATCACAAGAATAAAAATCACATTTCTTCAAAGAGAAATTACTAATTTTTCCACATTTACAATCAAAAACGCGATTTTCTATTCTATTAAACTTGCAAGAAATCGCATCAGAGTCAAGCGAAGAGCAAGATTTATCGGTAATAGTTGGAACAAAAACACCAATATACGCCAATCCAGCTGGTTTACCAGCATCAGAGCCAGGTCCAGCAACACCAGTAGTTGACAATCCAATAATAGGAAAATCAGGATTGTCAACATCTTTTTGTTGCTCAAAACGCTTATAACACCAACCAGATCCACTGTATAATCTTGCTGCACCAAACGCCATTTGCTTTGCTACTCGCGCATCTACAGCACCACACGATTTTAATAAATCGCAATCCACACCAAGTATCTTAGATTTTTCACGAATATCGTAAGTAACAGCAGATCCAAGAAAAACTCTAGAAGCGCCAGGAATCTTTACAAACGAATCTGAAAGAAGACCCCCAGTCAGAGACTCAGCACATGCGATATGCAAAGAATGTTTATCGCAAAAATCAAGAATCTCACTAGCTAAAACACTGACAGAGTCACTACACATATCTATCAGTGCTTCAAAGCGTCGTTCACATAAAGAATACCAGAGTAAGTAGCAAAGCCTATCGCAATTCCAATCAAACCGTAAGAAATGGAGTAATAGCAAATCACCCAAAGTGGAATATCATTTACGCAGAAAATAGGAACAATAGGAACGAGAAGCATTGCAATACCAATTGACTGAGAAAGTGTCTTAAACTTTCCAGCAGAAGATGCTGCAATCACTTTACCGCCCTTATTTATAACATAGAATCGTAAAATAGTTATGCCAATTTCACGAATAACAAACAAAGCAGTAATCCACCAATATAGTTCTCCAAAAGCTGACGCAATAATAAGCGCGGAAAGCATAAGAAGCTTATCTGCTATAGGATCTAGTAATTTACCAAGCTCAGTTACCTGATTGTATTTTCTAGCCATCCAACCATCTAATTTATCTGTAGAAGCTGCAATTACAAACAAAACAAACACTGACCAACGTATCGCAGTAGAAGCATAACCCCAAGGACCTGCAACCAAATATAAGATTATAAATAGAATGGAAAGAATAATCCTTATGTATGTCACTACATTAGGAGCATAATCCCAACCTTCAAGTAATTTAGACTTACTGTTTTTCAACATTTATAAATACCTCCATAAAGCTACACAAATATGGTATAGCAAACGCAAAACTTAATTCAACTTTTACAAAGAATCACTTTCACCGCGAATAAATGCTAAAACTTTAGGCAAATCTTGAGGTTGCACAAGAACCTCACGTGCCTTAGATCCTTCGGATGGACCAACAACGCCACGCGACTCAAGCAAATCCATTAACCTACCAGCTTTAGAAAAGCCAACACGCAATTTTCTTTGAAGCATCGAAGTGGATCCAAACTGAGCACCTACTACAAGCTCTGCAGCCTGAAGCAGCTCATCCATATCGTCGCCAATATCGCTAGTTTTAAGCTTGCTTTGAGCTTGAGCATCCGCTTTTTGAGCCATTTGTTCAATATCTTCACGATACTTTGGCTTGCGCTGAGTGCGAACATACTCCACAGCCCTGCGGATTTCAGATTCACTCACCCACGAGCCCTGCACACGCTGAGGCTTAGCAGCACCCATTGGAAGGAACAAAGCGTCACCTTGACCAATCAAAGTTTCTGCACCAACAGTATCGAGAATAACTCTTGAATCAGTTGCAGATGAAGTAGCAAAAGCCAATCGAGAAGGAATATTTGCTTTAATCAAGCCTGTTACAACGTCAACAGACGGACGCTGAGTAGCAAGAACCAAATGCACTCCTGCAGCTCGAGCAAGCTGAGTAATACGCTGAATAGAACTTTCAACATCGTTCTTAGCAACCATCATCAAATCAGCCATCTCGTCTACAACCACAAGCAAATACGGGTATGGAGCAACTTTTCGATTAGAACCAGCCGGAGCATGAACTTTTCCTTCGCGCACAGCCTTGTTGAAATCTTTAACATGGCGGAAGCCGAAGAATTGCAAGTCGTCGTAGCGCGCATCCATCTCTTTAACAACCCACTCGAGAGCCTGTGCAGCCTTCTTAGGATCCGTAATAATCGGCGTGAGCAAATGCGGAATGCCAGAGTATGCAGAAAGCTCTACTCTCTTAGGATCTACCAAAATCATACGAACCTGTTCAGGTGTTGCTCGCATGATAATAGAAGTGAGCATCGAGTTAATAAAACTCGACTTACCAGATCCTGTAGCACCAGCAACAAGCAAATGCGGCATTTTATCAAGAGCTGCCGTTACGAAATGACCCTCAACATCCTTACCAACACCTGTAAGCATAGGGTTTGAATCTTGTCGCGCTTTATCAGACCTAAGAACATCTCCCAGATTTACAATCTCTCTATCTACATTCGGAATCTCAATACCAATTGCAGACTTGCCTGGAATTGGAGAGAGAATACGCACATCAGTGCTTGCTACAGCATACGCAATATTCTTTTGAAGATTCGTTACCTTCTCTACTTTTACTCCAGATCCTAACTCAACTTCATATTGAGTTACAGAAGGACCTCTTAAGAAACCAATAACCTTCGCATCTACCTCAAATTGTTCAAAGGTAGACGTTAAAGCTCGAATCACACGATCATTCGCTGGTGTTCTTGTTGCATGAGGCTTTCCATGAACAAGTATGTTCAAATCTGGTAGCATATAAGGTTCATCTTCATAAACATTAGAATCACTATGATTTGAATCGTATATATCTTTGCCAGCAGCGCTATCACTATTATTTTCTTGCGATGACCTATACTTATCTAATTGCTGAGCAGGCATCTTTCCCCAAGGATCAGAAGAATATTGCTCGCTGGAGCTTATAGGAGCTTTAGGGAATTCATCAATATATAATTCTGGAGATGTTTTCCAAGAATTAGAATTCGCAGAAGAACCATTTGAAGATACAAACCTAGGAGACTCACTATTATGTGATTTATCAACCGTATTTTCATAACCTTGCGATTGATTATTAAAATCACCATCATGACTATTCGTGCGATCAGCATTATTTGATTCGAAATTACTACCGCCATCTTTTGAAGATGCACAGAGAAAAGCATCATCTCCAGCATACTCATCTAAAAGCTCATTATTACTGTCTTTTTTCTTAGCGCCAAATAGTGAATTCCATAATTTAGAAATTAACGAATTATGCAAAGACCTGCGAGACTTTTCAGATTTGTCAGAATCATTATGAGTTGGCACTCCATCAGCAAATTCAAGTGTTTTATCATCATCCTTAGAATCATTATCGTATGAATCTTCATCAGAATTATCGTCTTTACTATCTTTACTATCTTTAGAAAAAGCAGAAAATATAAACTGCGTTATGTCTGTAACATGCAATTTTAAAATCATCAAAAGCGAAAAAATTGCGATAATAACAAAAATCACTAGAGCAAAAGTCCTAGATAATCCCCAAGCTAAAGGAGAACCAAGAGAAAAACCTAATAATCCACCAGATTTTTGCAAATCTTCTATGTGAAAATGTTGATTTTTACTAGCAAATAAAATATCTAAAATAGAACATATAGACCACAAAATAAGAACAAAACCACCTATAACACGTGGGTTACCTGATTTTGATCCACTATTTCTCATTAGTCTAATTGCTACAGCAAATAACCAAACTGGTAAAACAATGCTCATAACTCCAAAAACTGCAGATGCTGCGAAGTGAAAAGCAACGCCTATAAAACCACTAACTCTAAACCATTCCGATGCGCAGAAAAGAATAGCAAGAATAATCATTACAAAGCACAATCCATCTCTGCGGTATGCTTCGTCGTATTCTCCCACACCAAAAAGCGAACGTACTACTTTACCAACAAGTCGCGGAACAAAAAGCAGCGCGGATTCCCAAAAAGGTTCATCATAAGATACATTTGATGACGACTTTGATGACTTACCGCCCCTGCCTGCCATATATAAGCTCCTTAAACATAAATTTATGAAACATAACAAATTATGCAACCCACATTATTCTACCCCAACGTGTACTAATATACGGGCATAAACGTGTACTGATAAATTAAAAAATCTAATTGCAAAAA
The DNA here is from genome assembly GCF_040427915.1 of Gardnerella vaginalis. Lineage (NCBI taxonomy): Bacteria > Bacillati > Actinomycetota > Actinomycetes > Bifidobacteriales > Bifidobacteriaceae > Gardnerella > Gardnerella vaginalis. The sequence continues at coordinate 1,397,121 of NZ_JBETXJ010000002.1, forward strand.
GAATGATACTCAAAGTAAAAAAATAATCTAGCATAAAAAAAAAATTCGGCTGAAACCAGCCGAAAAAGTGGGGTGGCTAACGCGGCTTGAACGCGCGACCTTCTGAACCACAATCAGATGCTCTACCAACTGAGCTATAGCCACCATTATGGCGCGAAACCCTTCGGGAATCGCACAACAGAGGAATACTATACACGATTTTTTAAATTTATGCTAGTCCATCTTCATTCGGCGCGTCGCACGACAATTCGACATTGCGTAATGTAAGAATATAGTTATGAGTTTTTCGCAAAAATCAGATTCAAATAATGAATTAAATGAAAGCGTTACGAACGAGCGAATTTTTGGTATTTTTGATTCAAAGTTACATACAACAAAAGTTCTTCTTCTTGGCTCTGGAGAACTTGGCAAAGAGATTGCTATAGAACTTATCAGGCTTGGCATAAGAGTATGCGCGGCAGATAGCTATGCGAACGCTCCAGCAATGCAAGTAGCTCAAGAAAATCGCGTTCTAGATATGAGCGACTCTAAAGAGTTACAAGACTTAATAAACGATATAAACCCAGACATAATAATTCCTGAAATTGAAGCAATATCAACTCAAATACTAAAAAATGTTGTAAAGAGTAAGAAAATTCAAGTTGTTCCAAGCTCTGACATTACTGCAATTGCTATGGACCGCGAAGCTTTGCGAAAAATTTCACACGAAAAACTAGGATTGCCAACAACACCATATCGATTTGCTTCTAACTATGAAGAATTAGAAAAAGGAGCAAAAATCGTAGGATACCCATGCGTCGTAAAACCGATTATGAGCTCATCCGGTCACGGTCAATCAATAGTAAAAAATCCTGAAAACCTACAAAATGCTTGGGTAGAAGCACAAAATGGAAGAAGATCTAAGCATAAGAGTCAGAACGCACAAAACGCTGATATATCTCGCGTAATTGTTGAAGCTTTAGCACCATTAGACTACGAGCTAACAGTACTAACTGTAAGCTCCAGCGCTGGAATAACAACATGCGAACCCATTGCACAATTTCAAAAAAATGGCGATTACAGGCAATCATGGCAACCAGCAAATATACCAGAAAACGTTCGAATCAACGCTCAAAATATTGCTAAACAAGCCGTTGAAGGTCTATCTCAAATAGCAAGAGAAAACGGAGAAACTGGGTGGGGCGTTTATGGAGTTGAACTCTTTGTTCTTAAAAACGGTGATTTACTTTTCAACGAACTATCCCCTCGTCCGCACGATACTGGTATGGTTACAATGATTTCACAGTATTACAGCGAGTTTGCTCTGCATGTTTTAGCGATTTTAGGTGTTCCTATTACTCAAAAGCATACTGCTCTTTGCTTAAAAAATAATGAAGTCGCTTTAAGCCATGCACTTGTTGTAGAAGGTAATGGAAAAATTGGATTTACGAATGTAGCAAAATCATTAAACACTGAAGATTGCGCAAGATGTGATATACGCATCTTTGGAAAGCCAGAAGTTCACGGCTCAAGACGCTTAGGTGTTATTTTGACAGTATCAAACAGTGTAAGTGATGCAAAATCTTGCGCGACACGCATTGCTAGCGAATTACACACTGTAGAACTACCGTATTAAAACATTGAAAAATCAAGGTTTTTACTGGTTTAAGACATTAAAAAATTAAAAAATAATCCAAAAAAATTGTAGGTAACAATTGTTAGTCTGAACGTGCTGACAAGGTTGGATAAACCTTCAAACAATGTTGGTTTTCGCCTACAGCCATAGATGCAACAAGAGAGGCACGTCAATGGAAAAACTTGACAAGTTGTATGAGGGCAAAGCAAAGAAATTGTATGCCACTGATAACAATAATGTGTTGTGGGTGGAATACATGAATCAGGCAACAGCTGGTAACGGCCTTAAAAAAGCTCAAATTGCTGGCAAAGGCAGCTTAAACAATCAAATAACTTCTTTACTATTCCATCTTCTTGAAGCGCGTGGCGTGAAAAGCCACTTCCTAGGGCGCATTTCTAACACTGAGCAACTTGTAAAACGTATGAAAATGTTCCCATTAGAAATAATAATGCGAAATACTGCTGCTGGTTCTTTTGCAAAACGTTATGCTGTAAAAGAAGGCACTCCTTTAAAGAAACCATTATTGGAATTCTGCGTTAAATCCGACGAACTTGGCGATCCATTTATTAATCCTGAGGGCGTTGTAGCTCTTGGATTAGCAACCGATGAAGAGCTGGCAGAAATTACTCGCCAAGCTCATGCTGTTAATAATGCATTGCTTGATGTTTTCTCTAAGATTGACGTACAGCTTGTTGACTTCAAGATTGAAGAAGGCGTTGACTCTAAGGGAAACATTCTGCTTGCTGACGAAATAACGCCAGATACTTGCAGACTTTGGGATAAGCGCAATACAAATAATTCTGAAGTAAGCCACTTAGATAAAGATTTATTCAGACGAGATTTAGGAGATATAATTCCAGCCTACGAGGAGATATTCTCAAGGCTTAAATCTCTTGCCCAAAGCGAAGGCGTAAACTTCGACGAAATAAATCCAAATAATTATGTTGAAGAATGATTTTTAATGTGGCTCGCATCTTTCGAGGTGCGAGCCACGCGCGTTCTTAAAGCAAAACTAAACAAAATTGAAAAAGAAAACTGAAAAAACAAAACAACCAAAATAGCCAAAACGTACAATTACAAGGCAGGTTTACCGTGGTATTTCGCGTTTATGTTGAAAAGCAATCTGGTTTCGATGTTAAAGCACAGCATCTTAATCACGAGCTTAAAGAAATTCTAGGAATAGATTCTTTAAAATCAACGCGCATAATAAACAGGTATGATGTTGAAGGAATATCAGAAGATCTATTCAACACTGCTATCAAAACAGTTTTTAGCGAACCACCAGTCGATAACACCTATGATTATCTGCCCATAAGCACAAGCGAACATGTTTTTGCTATGGAATTTCTTCCAGGACAATTTGATCAGCGAGCAGAATCTGCAAGTGAATGTATACAGCTTATAAGCCAAGGAGAGCGACCAAGGGTAAGAACCGCACAAATCTTGGCTTTTAAAGGTGATTTGTCTAAAAAAGATTTAGACGCAATTAAACACTACATAATTAATCCAGTTGAAGCGCGCGAAGCATCTTTAGATAAAGTCAATACTTTGCAAACAGAAACAGTTATTCCAGCAAATGTGGAAGTTATCAACGGATTCAACGATTTAGACGAACAAGGTTTAGAAAAGTTCATAGAAGATCGCGCGCTCGCAATGGACTTGGAAGACGCAAAATTCTGCCAGAACTATTTTAAAAACGAAAATCGAAATCCAACTATTACAGAAATCAAAGTAATAGACACATATTGGTCTGATCATTGCCGCCATACAACTTTTGGCACGCATCTTACAAACATAAAAATAGACGATGAGCAGGTACAAGCCGCATTTAATCGTTATCTTGAAATGCGAGAAGAACTTAAGCGCACAAATAAGCCGATTTGCCTTATGGATATGGCAACTATTGGCGCAAAGTATTTGAAGCATAATGGGATTCTTAAGAATCTAGACGAATCCGAAGAAATCAACGCTTGTACAGTAAAAATAAAAGTTGACGTAAACGGTCACGATGAAGATTGGCTGTTCCTATTTAAAAACGAAACACATAATCATCCTACAGAAATCGAGCCTTTTGGTGGTGCTGCAACATGCATTGGCGGATGCATTCGCGACCCTCTTTCGGGGCGCTCTTACGTATATCAGGCAATGAGAGTAACTGGCGCTGCAGATCCTAGAACACCAATAGCCCAAACTCTTGAAGGAAAATTGCCTCAAAGAAAAATCGTAACGTCGGCAGCTGCAGGCTACTCTTCTTACGGAAATCAAATTGGACTTGCAACAGGCGAAGTACACGAGATTTACCACCCAGGATATGTTGCAAAACGAATGGAAGTGGGTGCGGTTGTAGCCGCTACCCCAGCAGACCATGTTCGAAGAGAAACACCTGAGCCAGGAGACGTGATTATTCTTCTAGGTGGACGAACTGGAAGAGACGGAATTGGTGGAGCAACTGGTGCTTCTAAAGCTCAAGACACTGATAGCATTGAGGAATGCGGAGCAGAAGTTCAAAAAGGAAATGCTCCTATTGAACGCAAGTTACAACGACTTTTCCGCCGCAAAGATGCATGTAGACTTATTAAGCGTTGCAACGATTTTGGTGCTGGAGGCGTAAGCGTTGCTACAGGTGAAATTGCAGATGGCTTGATTATTGATTTAGATAAAGTGTCTAAAAAGTATGAAGGTCTTGATGGCACAGAGCTTGCGATTTCTGAATCTCAAGAGCGAATGGCTGTTGATGTTGCTGCAAGCGATGCCGACGAATTTTTGTCCTATGCACGTCAAGAAAATTTGGAAGCGCAAATTGTAGCCATAGTCACAGAAGAAGCACGAATGAAAATGACTTGGCGAGGAAAAACAATTGTGGATATGAGCCGTGAATTCCTAGCTTCTAATGGCGCTCCAAAAGAGCAAAATATTCACGTTGAAAGTGGCGAAAACTATACTTCAAAATGGCAAGATATAAGTGGCGAATACGCTAATAAATCTTTTGGCGAGCGCATGAAAAATCTTGTTTCCAACATAAATATTTGCTCAAACAAAGGTCTTAGTGAAATGTTCGACTCCACTATTGGAGCTGAAACAGTTCTTATGCCTTTTGGAGGCAGACGTCAGCTTACTCCTGCACAAGCAATGGTTGCAAAATTGCCAGTTTTTGGAGAAACAAACACAGCTTCTGCAATGTCTTGGGGTTTTAACCCATATATTATGGAAAAGAATCAATTTACTGGAGCTTACTTAGCTGTTGTTGAATCTTTGGCAAAGCTCATAGCCAGCGGTTTTACTATAGAAAATGCTTATTTAAGTTTGCAAGAATATTTTGGAAAGCCTCATAATGTTCCAGAACGTTGGGGAAAACCAATGGCAGCTATTCTTGGAGCTTTAAGCGCACAAATTGACTTTGGTGTAGGCGCTATTGGCGGCAAGGATTCTATGAGCGGAAGCTTTGAAAATCTTGATGTTCCACCAACACTTATTTCTTTTGCTGTTTCTACAGGAGACGCGAGAAACGTTGTTTCGCCAGAATTCAAAAAAGTCAATAGTCGAATTTTAAGAATATTACCTAAATATAAGGAAGATGGAATCACGCCTAAATCTCAAAGCTTCTTAGAGGCGATTAGGATTGTGGAAAATCTTACCTCAAATAAGCATGCGCTTTCCGTTAGCACTCCTGGATTTGGTGCTAGTGCGGAAATCTTATTTAAGATGACTTTGGGAAATCATATTGGGTTAAAGCTTAATAATGCGATTAGCAAGAATGATTTGTTTAAGCCAGCATATGGGTCGTTCTATGTGGAACTTAAAGATGATTCTGAACTTACGTATGCAAATTCAGATCTTGTAAGCGTAGATGTAGTAGGCGAAACTTGTAATGAGTTCGAGTTTTGCGTAGAAAACGAGAAACTTAATTTAGCTAGTTTGCAAGAAGATTGGGAAAATACTTTAGAAGATATATTCCCGTATCGAGGGAAGGGAGACTCAGTTCCTGCTATAAACTCTAGTGAACTGAAGTATTCTCATAACCACATGCGTTCTCATAGAAAAACTCCGATTAGTCACCCTCGCGTAATCATTCCAGTTTTCCCTGGTAACAATTGCGAATACGACACTCAAGCTGCTTTTGAAAAAGCTGGAGCAAAATGCAAAACGCTTATAATCAACAACTTAAGCGCTGATGATATTGCTCAATCTGCAAAAGATCTTGTTGATGAGATTAATAAAAGCCAAATTGTTATGATTCCAGGCGGATTCTCTGGAGGTGATGAACCAGACGGTTCAGCCAAGTTTATAGCAGCTTTCTTTAGGAATCCTGCTGTTAGTGACGCTGTTCGCGATTTGCTCAATAATCGCGATGGCTTAATGCTTGGTATTTGCAATGGTTTCCAAGCTCTTATTAAACTAGGGCTTGTCCCGTTTGGAGATATTGTTCCAATTGATTCAGAATGCCCAACTTTAACTTTTAACACTATCGGAAGGCATCAAAGCAAGATTGTTAGAACTCGTGTTTCTTCTAATCTTTCTCCATGGCTTTCAAACTGCAAAATTGGCGATGTTCATAGCGTAGCAATATCGCATGGCGAAGGTCGATTCGTAGCCCAGCCAGAAGTTATGGATGCGCTTATACAAAACGGTCAAATCGCAACACAATACGTTGATAGCAATGGAGTTCCAAGCATGAATCTTAAAGTGAATCCGAACGGTTCACTTATGGCTGTAGAAGGAATCACTAGCCCAGATGGCAGAGTGTTTGGAAAAATGGGACATTGCGAACGCAGCGGAAACGGTTTGTACGTGAATATTCCAGATTTTAGAACACAAAACATTTTTAGCGCTGGAGTCGAATATTTCACTGCATAATGTGATTTTTGTAGCAAGTTTATAGGAAAATCTTGATTAAGAATCTAAAACAACAGGGGGTGTTTGATGTCTGCAGAGCTTGAAGACATTCATGAAGAGTGTGGCGTTTTTGGCGTTTGGGGTCATTCAGATGCTGCTAGATTAACATATTTTGGATTACATGCACTGCAACACCGAGGTCAAGAAGGCGCTGGAATCGTATCAAACGATAATGGTCATCTTAAAGGTTACAGAAACTTAGGTCTTTTAACTCAGGTTTTTGCAAACGAAGATATTATGAAGAAACTTACTGGAAACAGCGCAATTGGGCACGTTCGTTATGCTACTGCTGGTTCGGGAAGTGTTGAAAACATTCAGCCTTTTCTTTTTTGCTTCCATGATGGAGATGTTGCTTTAGGACATAATGGCAATCTTACTAATTGCACAACTCTTAGAAATAAGCTTGAAGATGAGGGAGCAATCTTCCACTCAAATTCGGATACTGAAGTGTTAATGCATCTTATTAGAAGATCAAATAAAACTTCTTTTATGGATAAGCTTAAAGATGCTTTGCAAATAGTTCATGGTGGTTTTGCCTATTTGCTTCTAACTGAAAAGGAACTTATTGGTGTAACAGACCCGAATGGTTTTAGACCTCTTTCTTTAGGAAGAATGAGTAATGGAGCTTATGTACTCGCATCTGAAACTTGCGCATTAGATATTGTTAGAGCAGAGTTTATTAGAGATATTGAGCCTGGTGAAATAATTGTTATTAATGATAATGGTTACACGATTGACCGTTATGCTGAGAACGTTCAGCATGCTGTGTGTTCCATGGAGTTTATTTATTTTGCACGCCCTGATTCCGATATTTATGGAATTAATGTTCATTCTGCGCGCAAACGCATGGGAGCGCGATTAGCTAAGGAATCTCCTGTAGATGCAGATATGGTGATTGGCGTGCCTAATTCTTCTCTTTCTGCAGCAGCAGGTTATGCAGAGGCTAGTGGTATTCCTAATGAAATGGGATTGATTAAAAACCAGTATGTTGCTAGAACTTTTATTCAACCAACTCAGGAGCTTCGTGAGCAGGGAGTTCGCATGAAGCTCTCCGCTGTTAGAGGCGTAGTTAAGAATAAGCGTGTAATTGTTATTGACGATTCTATAGTGCGCGGAACAACATCTAAAAGAATTGTTCGTCTTCTTAGAGAAGCTGGTGCTAAAGAAGTTCATATGAGAATTTCTTCACCTCCACTTAAATACCCTTGCTTCTATGGTATTGATATTCAAACCACTAAAGAGCTTATTGCTGCAAAGCATTCTGTTGAGCAGATTCGACAATATATTGAAGCAGATTCTTTAGCCTTCTTATCTTTAGATGGATTAGTTGAATCAATCGGTTTAAATAAGCCAGCGCCTTATGGTGGGTTATGCGTAGCGTATTTTAACGGCGACTACCCTACTGCTTTAGACGATTATAGGGATGAGTTCCTCACATCTCTTTCTAAAGAAGATAAAGAAGTTTTAGAAAATATTAAAAAGAATAGTAAATACAATTTTTAAGTAAAACTTAACTAATATTAAACAAGCAGAAAGGATTTTCCAATGCCACACGCATATGAAGAGGCTGGCGTAAGCGTAGAAGCAGGATACGAAGTAGTACGTCGTATTAAATCGCATGTGAATCGCACGAAGCGCCCAGGCGTTGTAGGTGGCATCGGCGGATTTGGCGGCTTATTTGATTTGGCATCTCTTGGTTACAAAGAGCCAGTGCTGATTTCTGGTACGGATGGCGTTGGAACCAAGCTTGTGATTGCAAAAATGATGAATAAGCATAACACTATTGGCATTGATTGCGTTGCAATGTGCGTAAACGATATTGCAGCTCAAGGTGCCGAGCCGCTTTTCTTCCTCGATTACATTGCATGTGGGAAAAACAATCCTGAAATACTTGAGCAGGTAGTTTCAGGCGTTGCAGATGGTTGCGTGCAATCAGAAGCAGGTTTAATTGGCGGCGAAACTGCTGAAATGCCTGGAATGTATGACGAAGACGAGTACGATCTTGCAGGTTTTGCAGTAGGCGTTGCAGAATGTTCGAATATTGTTGACGGCTCTGCTATTTGCGAAGGCGACGTGCTTATCGGACTTCCTTCTTCGGGAGTTCATTCAAACGGATTCTCTCTTGTTCGCAAAGCTTTGTTTGAAGAAGCAGGTTTTAGCGTAGATACGAAGTTGGATGAGCTTGACGGTAAAACGCTTGGCGAAGTTCTTCTTGAACCTACTCGAATCTATGTAAAAGCTTTGAAGCCACTGTTTGCTGAGCATCTTATTAAGGGAGTTGCTCATATTACAGGCGGCGGATTTATTGAAAATGTTCCGCGCATGTATGCAGATGATTTGGCTGCAAAAATTGACACTACTAGCTGGAGCGTTCCACCTATTTTTGGCGTTATTGAAAAAGCTGGAAAAGTTGCTCACGCTGAAATGTTCAACGTTTTTAATATGGGCATTGGCATGGTTTTGGCAGTTGATGAAAGCAAAGCAAACGAGGCAATGCGTATACTAAACGAGCATGACGAAACCGCTTATATTATTGGCAAAATGGCTAAGCGCGAAAACGCTGCAGTTGAGTTGTTGTAAACCGCAAAAAACGCAAAACGCAAAACAGTAGACAGCAAAATCTTAAAGCAATAAAGGATTAAAAATGAAAGTTTTAGTAGTTGGTTCTGGCGCTCGCGAACACGCTATTGCACACGCGTTACTTAAAGGAGAAAGCGTTGAAGAAGTAACTGTTGCTCCTGGAAATCCTGGTATTGCAGCAGATGGAATTCAAACTGTAAACATAAGTCAATCAGATCATGACGCTCTTATTAAGTTCGTTAAAGACAATAACTACGATTTTGCGTTCATTGGTCCTGAAGTTCCGCTTATGAATGGCATTGTTGACGATTTTGAAGCGCATGGAATTGCCACTTTTGGTCCAAACAAAGCCGCAGCTCAAATTGAAGGCTCTAAAGATTTTGCAAAAAAGCTTATGGCTCGTCACAACGTTCCAACCGCCTCCTACAAAACATTTGACGCTTTGGAGCCTGCACGCGCATACGTTCTTGAGCATGGTGCTCCGATTGTTATTAAAGCGGACGGTTTGGCTGCTGGAAAAGGCGTTACTGTTGCTATGGATGAGCAAACAGCATTGGATGCTTTGGAAGATATTTTTGTCGATCATCGTTTTGGTCAAGCTGGAGCAAAAGTTGTTATTGAAGAATTTTTGCAAGGTCAAGAGTTTTCGCTTATGAGTTTCGTAAGCGGAACTGATTTTTGGGTTATGCCAATTTCTCAAGACCACAAACGCGCTCACGACGGCGACACTGGTCCAAATACTGGCGGCATGGGAGCTTATAGCCCTGTTCCACAAATTAGCGACGGAACAGTTCAGCGTGCTATTGACGAGATTGTGCGCCCAACTGTTGAAGGACTAGCTAAAGAGGGTACGCCTTTTACTGGCGTTCTTTATGCTGGCTTAATTGATACAGCTTCAGGACCTAAAGTTATTGAGTTTAATGCTCGTTTTGGAGACCCAGAAACCGAAGTTGTTCTTCCAAGACTTACTAGCGACTTTGGTGAAGCTATTTTTAACATTTTGCATGGCAAAGAACCAACATTTACTTGGATTAAAAATGGCGTAACTCTTGGAGTTGTATTAGCAAGCGAAGGCTACCCTGGCACTTTAGTTACTGGAACTCCTCTTCCTCAAATTCCTATTGACGAAAATCAAGGTCAACACGTGTATTACGCAGGAGTAAAAAGCGATGAAGAAAGCGGAAAACTTCTTACTTCTTCAGGCAGAATAGCTCTTGTGCAAGTGCATGGAGACGACGTAAAAGACGCTCAAAACAACGTCTACAGCATATTAGATAAGATTAATCTTCCTCACATGTTCTTTAGGCATGACATTGCATCAAAAGCACTAGACCTGTAGAGGATTATCCGACTATCTGATTATCTTAAAAACCAAGAAAGTTTGTGTTTTTAAGATAATGTTTCCCAGCTGTAATGTCGTACTGAATCAAGCGATAATCATGCAATAATTGCTTAATTTCTTTATTCATATTATTAGCAATCATTGGCTTACCATAATTATTCAGATAGATGGATTGTCCTTCTGGAATCCTATCCCAACCTTGAATCTTGTTGACTACAGGAGGCTCCATAGCACTAACCTTATCGTGTAATCTAGTAAGGAAAGCTATATAAGGCGAAACCTTTGAATTAGTATGGGATGCTACTTGAGATATGAAGAAGTTTGGAGACGAATAAGTATTTTTATGAATATTTTTAATCTTATTTGTCTCAATAGCTTTTCTGTTTGACCAAATAAAGTAGTCAGTTAAATGCAAATCTAGAGAATTATTTTGATCTGCACTAGCCGTACTGTATACGCCAGGAAGATGATCGCCGTAAAACACAACAGTAACAGGCTTGTCAATTGAATCAAGATTCTCTAAGAACTTTTGCGTAGCATGATCCGTGTAATTAACACCCTTAGCATATGTTTCAATTGATGATGTTTCCGATTGTCCTAAATTAGGTGAACCATCTTTTGCTTTTGCAACAAAATCATTATTCTTATACCAATTTCTATAAGGCATATGATTTTGCATTGTGACTACTTGCACAAACTGCGGCTTTTTACTAGCAGAAATTGACTCAACTGCACTATAGTAAGCTGAAGAATCCGAAACATAAGGAGATTTATCCAACATTTTTTTATGAGAAATAATATTAGGACCTTCAAGAGCATAAAACTTACTAAAACCGAACTTCTTGTAGTTTATTGATCTAGAATACATGCTTGGCTCATATGGATGAAAAGCTACAGAATTTCCTTCACTACCCCAATACCTGTTGATTGTAGGAGTCCAAGAAGAATTTGGAACAAGCTGCTGATACGGGCTTGTAAGAGATGAATTGAAGTTCACCATGCTCAATCCCGTAAGAGACATATATTCGAGATTCGCTGTTCCCCCACCATAACCAGAAGAAAGCATTAAACCACTATCTGTTTTCTCTTTCAAAGAGCTTATAAATGGCATTGGATTCTTATTCAGTTGCAATCCTGGAACCCTCATTGGGTTTGAGAAAGATTCCGAAAGTACATAAACCACAGTATTGTCTGAAATTTTACTTTTGCGAGAAACATTGATTTTCTTAGCTTCAGTATCATATTTTTTTAGAAGAGCTTTCATAGTGGATTCATTGTAATCCGCTGGTTTATCCATAACTTTTGGATTCACTTGTCTTAAGAAAGCAACTAAAGCACCGTTTCTTTGCGAATCATAAACAGAATCCCACATCGCAGGAGCATCGCCCATAAACTTAGCAAAACCGTTAGCACTAGAACCAACTGTTCCAACCCCAGAAACATACCATCCAAGACTCAAAAAACACACTAAGCATGTAACAACTCTAATTACGATAGAAATGCGAAAATCCTTAGTAAACACGATTTTTCCGCGATTTACATCTACAAAATGCATAAAAATAGCAGCAATAACAGCTACAAGTACAGCAATTATGGAGCAGACAATCACGGCTATAGCATTATCTGGCAGAAAAGATGCGATATTCCCCGTATTACTCTTTAAAAAGTTCAAGTCCGCTGGAAGAATTGTCTCGTATCTAACATTAACCTTCATATACTCGATTACGGAAATTATTACAGATAATGTAATCAGAATAAGTGTAGTAATCCAAAAACGATTTATTACCATCAACAGAATTCCGTAAATTAGAGCAACTATAAGCAGATTCAAAACGAATACAAAATTTAAGCTAATCCACATTTTTGAAATTATGTTCCATGCGCTTGCCGAAAGCGAGGAAGTCATTTCCACTCGTCCAGACCTTTGAACAGAAAGCTGCACAATCATAACCATTATTGCATCAAATACAACGAACAGAACCGCATACAACCATCGCGGAATCGCAAGCTTAAAACGTTTAAAAATAGTAAGAAAATTGCTTAATGGCAATTTCACACCCTTCTAATTACATGACTAATACATAACTCATTTACGCATCTATGTTACAAATACATTTTAATTATCGCCATCGTCATAAATAAACATAACTTGTAGTAAACAATTGTGTATATTCATACTTTTGACGTATTGTAATAAACTCTGTATCTTTTATCATTATAATTGATGACAGAATATAGAAAATTTTAAGGATTACGAATTATATTATCAACGGCTGTATTTTTTGATAGCTCTAATCTAGCGAGGTTTTAAGGAACAGTAAGAATGAAGTTTATTGCCACAATTAACCTAATGCACGGCATACTACCTATAAGCATATTCGCAATATCTGGATTATGCTTAGCTGTCCTTTTAATAACAAAATCTAAAAAAATAAAGTATTTTCCATCTCTTTTAACACAATTAGGTTCTGCATCATTATTCGCACTTATATTTGGATTTATAACTTGGCTTATTTCAGACGTTTTTCTTGTATTCGGAGTAAGCCTAGGATGGCTTGTGATTTTTTCTATTGCAGGAGGATTTGCAGCCGTAGGATTTGCTTTAGGCGCGGCTATAATATCTAAAGGATATAGAAGAGCTTTTGCAATATTTTCAATTATTTTGTTTATTTTAGCCACAATGATTCGCGTAAACATGATTTATGGCGAATACACAACTATTGGATCAGTATTCGGATTAGGTAATTATCCGAAGCTTGAAGAGCATAATAAACATAATGGGGTTATGGAAATCGCTGATTGGAATTCACTTGCAGCACAAAACAAGCTCCCAAAAATACCATCCAAAGGAATAAGTAGATCCGTTAAAATTCCCGCAACAACATCTAACTTCCGTGCCCGCACCGCAAACGTCTACTTACCACCAGCAGCTTTAACAAAATACGCTCCAAAACTGCCTGTAATGGTTCTTCTTTCTGGTCAACCAGGAAGCCCTAATAGGCTATTTGCTGCGAGCGAAATTGTAAACACCTTAGACGCTTATGCTAAGGATCATAATGGTTTAGCTCCGATTGTTGTGTCCCCAGATCAAAACGGTACTGCAACACATAATTCTCTTTGCGCGGATACAAAGGTTTATGGAAAAGCGCAAACTTATTTGACAAAAGATGTTGTTAATTGGATTCATAAAAATCTGCCAGCAAGCAACAATCCAGCACTTTGGCTAATGGGAGGGTTTTCTCAAGGAGGCACTTGCGCAACTCAGATTGTTCCAGCTTATCCTAAACTATTTGGAAACATGTATTCTGCAGGCGGAGAACTAGAGCCAACATACAAGAATCGCAATGAAACAATAAAACGCTATTTTGATGGAGATCGCAAAAAATACGAAAAGCATATTCCAGCAAACATAATGAGAAAAAATGCTCCTTTAAAACAAAATTATTACTCTATAGCTGGAGCTTGGGATCCTAAATCGCAAGTAAATCAGTCTAATATTGCTATAGCAGCTCATAAGTCTGGAATAAGCGTTATAACCATGATTTCTAAAGGATCTGGACACGATTGGCATACCGTTCAAAATGGGTTAAAAGTTGTAATCGACCATCTTTGTAAAGATTCTGGAATAACAAGCAATTATCCAGATTTAAACTCTTATAATAATATTCAAGTGGTTATCAATCAGAAGGTGAGGCGATAAATCATGCCAAACTTTTTATCAAAAAATCACGAGTCTACAGCAAAACATCATTTAAGCGTTCTTACCAACGATGTGCGCATGTGGCTATCGCAGCGCGTGCTAGCAGCGAAAATAACTCTAGTTTTCTTGGTTATTAACCTTATTCACTGGGTTTTCCGTACCGTAATGCACATCTATACTTATGGTACCAATGCAACTCTTGCACAATTCTTCTCGTATCATAAACCGAAAATAAGCTCTACTTTTTTGTTTGGGCATAGAAATATTACACAGCTTCTGATTAAACTATTCCACTCGCTATTTTTTGTAAATAGTTTCTCATCTCTAATAGTAAATGCAATACTTTCACTTGTCTTAATAGGATTAGCCGAAACACGTATCGGTAAAATGCGTTTGCTTTTTGTTTCCGTAACAAGCACTCTTATTGGAACAATACTCGGTCTTACTTTAATCGGTAATCTTTCGATGATTATTAGAAACATGCGTTGGATTACTAGAATACCAATTAGACTTTCTCCTTTTACACTTTTTGTTGGAGCTTTTATGGCTGCAGCAACATGCGAATCAATATTGTGGCGTAGACGAATGTTTGTTTTGGGATATGCAATCACGTCTGCAATGCTTCTTTATAGTGGAAATCCTGGAGATTATTGCACAATTTTTGCAGCAATTTGTGGCCATATTATTGGCAATCTGATGAACAAAAATAGCAATGCTAATACAAATACTGTGAAAAGCGCGAACTGGTGGGAAGGAACAGACTACGAGATTAGACGTCTATTTTCCATAACTCAATTTGTTATGGCTTTAGGACCAGTTCTTGCACTATCTTCTAGATCTCATGCTGGAATACTAACTACATTAGGTTTATTCATGTCTCCGCAAATGGGTACGAAACCGTGGCTAGCAAGATGTATATCAAACTATAGTTCAAGCAGTTGCCTGCTTCATTCAGGATTACAGCACGCAACAATAGGAGGTCTTTGGATTCGTATTCTTTTGCCTATTGTCACTTTAATGATTATATCTTGGGGACTTTTACGCGGAAGAAGACTTGCAGCTTATGCTGCTATAACAATCAACGCAATTACAGCCGTATATGCAACCATGTATTTTGCTATTTTGCCTTTGATTGCAACTAAGCAAACTGTATTTTTCCACAAGAATAATGCTACTTCTATAGCCTTTATGCTTACAGCTTTGCCTCCTTTATTAATCGCAATCCTACTGTTTATAAGCATAAAGCATTTTCCAAATCATAGTGATAAACTCGAGCGCAGAATTGGATTAGCCGCAATTGTTTTTGCACTATTCTCTACTGGAATAGGATATGTTTTCTTCGGGTTAATTGCACCAAATGATTTTAAGCCTGTAGCAGACTTGCATCATTTACTACGTGACCTTCCAGGACGTTGGATGCCTATGGGCTTTGGATTAAGATCCAATGCCATGCTTACACCTATAACACCTTTGTCTTCAGCAATAACTCAAGGTGTTGGAGTTCTATTCTGGCTTGTTCTTTTTGCTGTTTGCATGGTGTGGTTTAGAAACAAAATAACAATTAATGAAGAAGACCGCGAAAAAGCGAGCAAGTTAGTTCAACTTGGTGGAGACACCATGAGTTTTATGACAACATGGCATGATAACCACTATTGGTTCTCTAACACTGCACGTTCAGCAATAGCATATAGACTTAAGTATGGGGTTGCTTTAACACTAACTGGTCCTTTCGGAGATAAAACAGAATATAAACAAGATTTGAAAGCGTTCATTCAGCTTTGCGAGCAAAATTCTTGGTCGCCAGCATTCTACGCTGTTCATGATGAAGAACGAAAATCTTTGGAATCTCTTGGTTTTTCTTCTATAAAAGTTGGAAGCGATATGCTGGTCTACCCTAAAGAGTGGCAAACTAGGGGTAAAAAGTGGCAGGATATTCGCACTGCCATAAACAAGGCAAAACGTGATGGAATAACGGATGTTCTTAGCACATACAACGATGCTCCTTGGGAAGTTCAGCAACAAATTATTGAGATTTCGGAAGAATGGGCAGAACTTAAAGCCCTTCCAGAAATGAAGTTTACTCTTGGCGGTTTGGAAGAATTGCATGATCCTAGAGTAAAGATTTTGTATGCGATTGACGAGAACAATCGCGTTCTTGGAGTTACAAGCTGGATGCCGACTTATGACAATAATCGCGTAATCGGGTGGACTCTCGATTTTATGAGGCATCGCACAGATAGCCCTAATGGAATTATGGAACTGCTTATTGCAAGAATGGCAGAACGGTTAAGAGACGAAGGTCTTGAAAATCCAGAATCTGCTGTGGAGTTTATGAGTCTTTCTGCAGCTCCTCTTGCTGGAATAACAGATATTTGTGA
The DNA here is from genome assembly GCF_040427915.1 of Gardnerella vaginalis. Taxonomy (NCBI): domain Bacteria; kingdom Bacillati; phylum Actinomycetota; class Actinomycetes; order Bifidobacteriales; family Bifidobacteriaceae; genus Gardnerella; species Gardnerella vaginalis. The sequence continues at coordinate 1,413,629 of NZ_JBETXJ010000002.1, forward strand.
GAATCCTACATTAAGCAATGAGGATTCTGGCAAAGATACTCAGGCAAGCCAAAAGCCTACGATTCATGGGGATTCTCAATCTTCGAATCATCATGAATCAAATGATATTATTGTTCATACGCTTGAAATGATGTCAGATATTTTGGAACCAGCCTACGGATTTAAATCGCTATACTTCTTTAAAAAGAAGTTCCAGCCGACTAATAGGCCTGTATACATATGCTATTTGGATTCTGCAAAACTAGCACAAATATCTTTGGCTGTAACAAGTTCTTATTTGCCAGAGACTAATCCTAAGCAGATTTTAGAAATGCTAAAAACGCTTAAAAAATAGCTCATAGTAATATAGAAAAAATCAGCCTAAATTCTAAATCTAGGCTGATTTTTAACTGTAATTAATTAGATTGATTAATAAGTTTGCAATCAATCTACACTCTGATTACAGTCTGGGCATAATCCAAACACTTCCAAAGTGTGATCTATAACCGTATACCCATGAGATTCGGCAATCTTGTGAATCCAACCCTCATCATCAGGAGGCTCTATATCCACGGTTTTACCACACTTTTCACACACAAGATGGTGATGATGAGTATTCTCATCGCAAATGCGAAATAGTTGCTGTCCATTAAAACGAACAGTATCAACATCGCCACTTTGTGCAAGCATATTAAGCTGACGATACACTGTTGCTAAACCAATGATTTCACCATCTTCCACAAGCAGGCGATGCAGATTCTGTGCAGAAACAAAATTACGCGAAGCTCTTAAATGTTCAAGAACAGTTTCTTTTTGCTTAGTGTTTCTGCGTACTGGCTCACCAACCATTATTTAACCTTTTACCTTTCAAACTATTAAAAAATCTAATACTAGTCCAACAAACTATAACTATTTAAATTTTAAGACTAATACTAAATCTTTTAATCAAGCTCGTCATCCCAACACCCAGTAGCATCTAATTCTGCAGCTTCTTTAACTGGATCATCACACAAAACAGTAATATGACCCATTTTGCGATTCTTACGAACCTCAGCCTTTCCATAGTCATGAACATGCCATTCTGGATGCTCTAATATAAGAGAACGAGTAGGAGCAACATGTTGACCAAGAACATTAACCATCACTGCAGGAGAAAGCAGCTTAGGCTTTTTTAAAGGCCATCCAACAATACCGCGAATATGTGCTTCAAACTGATCCATATCGCAAGCTTCAATCGTGTAATGCCCAGAATTGTGAGGGCGAGGAGCAAGCTCGTTTACTACTACACGATTATCTTTAGTAATAAATAACTCAATGCCAAGCGTGCCAGCAAGCTCAAAACCTTTAGCCAGTTTAAGCGCTAAATCGTGTGCTGTCTCTTCTACAACAGGATCCACAACTGCAGGTGCGAGAGTCATATGAAGAATGCTATTATGATGAACGTTTTTTACAAGAGGATAAGTCACAAAATCATTGCCATTGCCAGAAACAAGAATTGAAGCTTCAAAAGCAAAATCAACGAAACCTTCGAGAATTGACGGAGGGAATTTTCCTCCCCTATCGGAACGGTGGTGAATATTAGCAACATCTTCTTCAGTACGAAGAACATCCTGACCATGACCATCATAGCCACCACGACGAGTCTTAAGAATAGCAGGCAAACCAATTTCTTCGATTGCTGCGTCTAAATCGTCAAGATTATTGACTTCACGCCATTTAGCTGTTTCAATGCCATGTTTATTAATAAACTCTTTTTCACAAACACGATCTTGTGTAACACGCAATAAATCTGTGCCCTGAGGAATAGCTGTTAAATGACGGACCTTATCTAACGCATCGGCGTTAACATTTTCAAACTCGTATGTAAGAACATCACAACGTTCAGCAAGCTCGCGCAAGCCTTCAGGATCATCATAATTTGCCTCAACCTGCAAATCTGCAACCTGAAATACTGGGCAATCAAGCGTTGGATCTAAAACTCCTATGCGGAACCCCATATGTCTAGCTGCAATAGCCATCATGCGTCCCAATTGACCGCCGCCAATAATTCCAATAGTGGCTCCTGGCATCAAACGCTCTACAGCACCATTAGTGACTTCAGATAAGCTCGGCATTAGATTCCTCAACCTTCTCTTTTAATTCTTGACGGTAATCTTCAAGTTCGTCTGCAAGACGATTATCTGTTGTGCTCAACATGCTTACTGCAAGTAAACCAGCATTTGTAGCTCCCGAGTTGCCCACAGCTGTTGTAGCAACAGGAATACCACCAGGCATTTGCACTATAGAAAGCAAAGAATCCCAGCCCGAAAGAGCATGGGATTTTACAGGAACACCAACAACTGGAAGAGTTGTTTGAGCAGCAATCATACCTGGTAAGTGTGCCGCTCCACCAGCGCCAGCAATAATTACGCGAAAACCATTTTTTCTAGCACTGTGAGCAAAATCTGCCATAAGTTCTGGAGTGCGATGTGCAGAAATAACTTTTTTCATATACGGCACTCTGAATCTTTCTAGGATTTCGCAGGCATGACGCATGGTTTCCCAATCACTTGAAGACCCCATAACAACTGCCACAATAGGCTTAGAATCTGACACTTCAGCCACAACAACCTCCCCGTGTATGCACTAATACGCAACTTCTGCGCAAAGGTTACGCACAGGTTTTACTTTACGCAGAAGCACGGAAAAATTGTTGATAATTAGTCTTTTATATTATTTTTTTGTTAACTGTTTGTTTTTGAGAACATATTTTATGTCTGCAGCAGCCGCCACATCGCTCGAATGTGTTACAACAATCACGCATTTTCCGTGTTTATGAGCTGCGTCTTTTAAGATTGATATAACTTCTTGTGTTGTATTTGGATCCAAGCTACCTGTTGGCTCATCGGCAAGAATAACAGGAGCAGAAGATACAAGCGCTCGCGCAATAGCCACTCGCTGCTGCTGCCCGCCAGAAAGCTTTGTTATATTTCTAGTTGATTCGTCTTCACTAAGTCCCAGTTCTTTAAGAATCTTAGAATCAGCATTTGAATTAACAAGACGCAAGTTTTCTACAGGAGTCAAGTAGTCGATTAGATTGAAATTCTGAAAAACTAAAGACACATGATTCTTGCGATGATTAGAATATCCACCATTCTTGGAAATATCTTGTTCATCAAACAATACTGTTCCTTTTGTTGGAGTATCTAATCCCGCTAGAAGAGATAGCATAGTGGATTTTCCAGCTCCAGATGGACCCGTAATACTGTATATTTTCCCTGATTCAAAATCCGCATTAACGTTTTTAAGAACAGGAATATTAGTTGCACCATAAGAATAATCAACGTTGTTAAGTTTTAATAAAGTAGTCATAATAAAACTCCAATATTTTCTAAATTTAATATTTCATACTTAATATTTAATACTTGTAAATTTTTAATTTTCTATCAGAATCCGAATCTTATTCTTAATAAAATCCAGTTAAATCCAATCTTCTAATTGATTCATCTTAATTATCTAAGAAAATCACCTCAGCTCATTGAACTCAATACAAAACGAGGCTTTTTAAACATTATTGGCGCAAGAGCAATACATAGAGATACAAACGCTATAGCAAATCCTATAAGAATAGCAAAAAATGTTTGTTTATTTGGAATCCAAGAAATGCTTAAGTCAGAAATTGCACTATTTGAGACATTAGCCAATAGCATTGATCCTACACTTGAAGATATTGCAGACCCAATTAGAATTGATGCAACTGAGCAGAAGGCTGTTATTATAAAAACTTCTATAATCATTTGCAAAGCTATTACAGACTTGTTCATACCAATTGACATTAGAACGCCAACTTCGTGAATCCTTCCTCGTACCCAAAATACAAGAACTAAACCAAGCACTATGATTCCAACTGCTGCAAGACACATTAAAATCATTGTTACTAGTTGCTTAACTGTTTTTACAGATTGAAGAACAGAGGCAAATCTTTGCGCATTATTTTCTACAGAAAGCATGCCATCGCCATCGTTTTTAGCTATTTTATTGGCTTCTTCTAAAGCTTTTTCTAGATTATTTGAATTTTGCATAACACACTTTATAGAACTGCGATTTTTACTTCCAGACAAGTAAAGAGCGGATTCTAAATCAGTTATTACGTGATTTTCGGTAGAGTCCGACGGCAACGCACCCTTTGTTTGCATCTTTCCAGAAAAAATTCCAACAATCTTAAGATTAATGCTTTTGCCACCCTGTTTTAGTTTTAAAACAGATCCGAGTTTAAGATTATTTTGCTTAGCAAAAGACTTGTGAATTATTGCAGATTTTGAACGCTTAAAGTCGCCAGCTGCAGAAGAATCAATATGATTGCCTTCCTCAAGCTTATATAATCCTTCTTGAAAACCTTGTGATAACTGTGATTTAGTTGTTCCCGTTATTGAAACAAGCGAAAACATTCCATCATTGTCTAAACGCGGACCATTTATTGGCGCTACAATCTTAGCGTTAACAGGATTTGCTAAAACATCTTTTTCTTCTGCAATAGTTTTTATTCCACTAATCTTTTTAAATTTTGCAATAAGACTTTCGGAAATTCCTTCGTTTTTTTGCAAATCTTGAGGAATATCTTGCTGTGATTGATTAGCAGAATCACTGGAAGAATCAGACTCTGGCAAAGTCTCTCCCTGCGTTTTTGCATAAACGCTAAAACCTAAGCCAATATTAGAAGCTATTTGATTCTCAAGATTTTTTACAGAAGCAATAACTCCACTCTGGCAAATAAGCGCACTAAGAACAACCGTAATAATCAAAGCTAAAATAGCACTGCGCCTTGGTTTTCTAACTATAGCTAGCCAAGCTCTTTTTATAATTTGAGTCATTTTACCACCTACTTTTGCATGCCAAGCAAATCTCTAGGAGACTTTCGCAAAATAGGAAGATAAGACAACGCAACTGCCACAATAATAACCATCAGAACAATTAATGACGATTGAATTAAACATTCTGTGTTAACTTGAACAGCAATCTTATCTAATGTTCTCGTTGCCATGCTCGATTCTAGATTTCCTCCAGCTTGACCCATCGAACTAAGCTGCTGCGCGGCAGAATTTTTTACTGAGCCTAATGCACAATCACTAATCCAAGGAGATATTGCGATCGCAAAACCGTAACCTATTGCAATGGCTGGAATAGCAAGTATCACAAGCTCAGAAATCTGCTGCAATACAAGTGATGCCTTTCCAACACCAATTGAAGTTAGAACACCAATTTCTCTTCTACGCTCATTAATCCAAAGAATAAGCACTAATCCTAAAGCAATTACAGCAAACGCGCTTACTGCAATAACTGTTATGTTCATCATGGATTTTACGCCTTTTGCTGCTCCAATCATGCCTTGTACGAATTGATCATCTCGAGTAATCTGATAATTTTGCAAATCAATCGGCAGCTTAGACGCTTCTTCAATCACAGAATCTGCGTCCGCTCCTTTTTTAACCTTAAAACTTGCGTCCTGGTATATTTCTTTTCCAGGCTTATATTTGTAAAGTTCTCTAGTTGTTTTTAAATCTGTATACACAGTGTTTGCAGTTAATTCCGCGCGCGTTGCAACTGGGCGATTGTTAGCTCCGCCATAAATTCCAACTATGCGTGTTTTTACTTGCTCCGTAGAATGGTTAAGATTATCAGCGTCAAACGGGTTTGCTTTAAGTGTTAATGAATCGCCTAATTTTAAGCCATTTAGTTTTGCTAAATCTTCGTGAATTAAGGAAGCATGCTCATCTGATTCTTGCAAAGCTCTTCCTTTAACCATGTGGATTGACTTTGTTTTAAACGCATTTAAGCCCTTAGAAGAGTTTGTTCCCTCTAGGTTTACAGCGTTGCCAAATTGCTTTTCTCTACGAGCATCGTAATCTTGAACACCTTTGATTCTAGCTGCTTTTGCGTCAACCAAATCAGCAGTAACATTTTGACGCAAAACATAAGAATCAACGTTTTTTAGTGACGCGATTTTTTTAACATCACTTGGCTTAACAGTGCCTGCTCCCCTAGGAGTTCCAGGATTTACTTGCGGATTATTTGCTAAAACAAAACTAGATTCTGCCTGTTCTTCTACCTTTTTGCCTTCTTTTTCTGCAGCAATCGCAACTGCAGAAGATGACAGCAGAAGCGTTGAAATTAATGCTAATATTACAAACACTATTGCTGATTTCACTCTTTTTCTCAAAACGTAGCGTATTGCGCGAGAAATAAATGTCATCGACTACCTTCCTCATTGAACACTTGTCATTATGAAATTGTCTGTTACAAAATAGGTACAATAAGTACAATCTCGTAGCTTATATGATTTACCCTTATAAAAAGCTAAGAAAGAACTGTTGATTTTCTTTAAATATCTTAGAAAATTTTATGAAAATTACTGATTTAATCTAAAAAATATGCGCAATATTGTTATAATCATTTTAAATATTTTTAGTTGTCAAATGATTATAGAAGAAAATTACTCAAACAAACTATAAGTTTTACTAATTAAAACTTACTAGTCAAAAAAATTTATTCTGCATGATTTAACTAGAATTTGCATGATCATTTTGCAGGATTTGCATAGATAAAAGCGTGTAAAACAACTAGGCGAGCACATTGTATTAACAAAGTACTCGCCCTAATTATTAAAAACAGTTTTATTTATTTATAAACAAACCTAAATCGACCCAAATCTAACTAAAGCGCTGTGCCATGCTGATCGAGTCGCGGATTTTGCTTAGAGTTGCTAAAGCTAAAGAACAGCCCAAACACGCCCAAAGCAAACAACACTGCAACAGTTATAACAAGCACCATTGGTTGGCTCGGAAGCCACATAATCACCAAGAATGCGAATGCAGAAAGCAAAAGAACAGCCCAAGAGCACACACCAATAACCTTGCGAACAGTATTCCAAGTATCATCTCCAGCCTTAGCTCGCTTAATATTACGAGTTAACTGTTCCTCTCGTTCTGTAACGCTAGAAGATGGCTTCCAACCGTCAACGCCGTTTTCTTGAAGTCTTCTTGAATGTTCTTGCAAATTGTATTCGTCAATCATTCCACCGCGACCGCGACCATTCGTTTGATCGTATTGAGACGGGATTCCCCTACGATTCTGCCTGGCTTTTGCACGACGTTCTTTGCGGTTTGCCATGATTGATTCCTTTCTGCATTGAATTTTCACACAATACGAATCATTTTAACGCATAACTAAGCCATTTTGGCACGCGTCAACAATTCTTTCGATTAATAAATCGTTTAATAAACGCCCTTTTCGAGTGGCAATAATACGATTTTCATGCAACACTGCCAAATCTTCCTTACACACTTCGATTAACACTTTTTGCAAATAAGAATCGTCAAATCCGCGATTGGCTTTACGCATCTTTGTGCACAATTCATCAATACTAAGACCTTCCCTAATGCGCAACCCAAGCATTACTTCTTCAATCAACGCATCTTCACTATTTATGCACTCGTAGTTTTGCCAAGGCACATTTCCTACACTAATCGCCTGCGCCCAGCGTTTTGGATGCAAAATATCCCAAGATCTAAGATTATAAAACTTGCTTGAATCCGCCAAAACAGCACAATCATCCATGCTTTGTTTGCTAAGGTCACTCGCCGAATTGTAGTGAGAATGAGCACCTGGGCCAATTCCTGCCCAATCAATGTTCTTCCAATATCCAAGATTATGTTGAGACTCAAAACCAGGGCGCGACCAATTAGAAATCTCATACCATTCTAAGCCAGCAGAACTAAAAAGACTATCTGCCAACTCGTATTTCGCGGCTTCATCATCGTCATCTGGCGCTTGAATTGTGCCAGCAGCAATCTGGCGACCCATTTTTGTGCGCGGCTCTACCGTTAGCGCGTATGCAGAAATATGATTAACTCCTAGGCTTAAAGCCATTTCTATCGACTTTCGCCAATCGTCTAAACTCTCCCCTGGAGCTCCATAAATCAAGTCAACACTTGAACGCAAGCCACAAGCATTCGCCGCATTTACTCCACGCTCTACGTTTTCTGGCGTATGCGTTCGGTCAAGCGTTTTTAACACATGCGGCACAGCAGATTGCATTCCAAAAGATATTCGTGTAAATCCGCCTTTTGCAAGCGTCTCAATATAAGACTCATCTGCTGTATCTGGATTTGCTTCCGTAGTGACTTCCGCCCCAGGCATAATGCCCCACAATTCGCTGATTTCACGCAAAATTCGCACTAAATCTTGCGCTTTAAGAACAGTCGGAGTTCCGCCGCCAAAGAAAACAGATTGCGCTTTAGGCTCAAAAATCCCGTGATACTCCTGCCACTTTTTTACAAGACGCATCTCGCGAATCGCAACATCCGCATACCCTTCACGACTCGCACCTTCGCCCAAATCGCGAGCAGTATACGTATTAAAATCGCAATAACCGCATCGACGCAAGCAAAATGGCACGTGCACATACACTTCAAAAGGCATGAATGAACGCGAATCTTCACTAGGCTTGTTCGATTCAAAATTCAATATAATCCTCAGCCTTCAGACTTTTGCGCTGCACGAATCTTATCTTTAGTGTCTCTATCATTTGCGCCATCATCCGTAGCCAAAGCCGCAACAAAGGCTTCTTGTGGAACTTCAACATGTCCAAGCATCTTCATGCGCTTCTTACCAGCCTTCTGCTTTTCAAGAAGCTTACGCTTACGCGTAATATCGCCACCATAGCATTTAGCGAGCACGTCTTTTCTAAGCGCACTAATCGTTTCACGAGCAATAATTCTAGAACCGATTGCAGCCTGAATTGGAATCTCAAACTGTTGGCGAGGAATAAGTCCGCGAAGCTTCTTAGTCATCATAACGCCGTAAGAATAAGCCTTATCGCGATGCACGATTGCACTAAAGGCGTCAACCTTATCTCCCTGAATAAGAATATCAACCTTCACTAAATCTGCAGCTTGCTCGCCATCTTCGTGGTAGTCAAGAGAAGCATAACCCTTTGTGCGGCTTTTAAGCTGATCAAAGAAGTCAAAAACGATTTCCGCAAGAGGAATCCTGTAATGCATTTCCACGCGGTCTGCACTAATGTATTCCATTGTGCCCATTTCCCCACGATGATCTTGGCACAAGTCCATAATCGCGCCAATAAAATCTTTAGGCGCAATAATGTCGGCAGCAACCATTGGCTCAATAATGCGCTTGATTTTGCCTTCTGGAAACTCGCTAGGATTAGTCACATGATGCTCTGTGCCGTCTTCGCTTGTAACATCGTAAGTTACGTTTGGAGCAGTTGAAATAAGATCCAAGCCAAACTCGCGACTTAAGCGCTCGGAAACAATCTCCATGTGCAACAGTCCCAAGAATCCGCAACGGAAACCAAATCCCAATGCAACAGACGTTTCTGGCTCGTAAATAAGAGCAGCATCGTTAAGTTTTAACTTGTCGAGAGCATCTCGAAGCTCTGGGAATTGCGCGTTATCAATTGGGAATAAGCCTGCGTAAACCATAGGCTTAGGGTCTCTGTAGCCCTCCAAAGGCTCGGATGCAGGATTTACGGCGCTAGTAATAGTGTCGCCAACTTTAGATTGGCTCACGTCTTTTGCACCAGTAATTACGTATCCAACTTCTCCAGCTCCAAGCGCCTTAGTTGGAGTCATATCTGGGCTAATAACGCCGATTTCAATAGGATCGTGCGTCATGCCAATACCCATCATATGCAATTTTTCACGCGACTTAAGCTCGCCATCAACCATACGAATATAGGTTACGATTCCGCGATAAGAATCGTAGACGGAGTCAAAAATAAGCGCGCGAGCGGCACCATTAGGATTTCCACTAGGAGCTGGCACTTCCAACACGATTTGGTCGAGAAGATCTTTTACACCTTCGCCAGTTTTTCCAGAAACACGTAAAACTTCGTTAGGTTTGCAACCAATTAATCCAGCTATTTCTTCAGCATGCTTGTCTGGCTCCGCACTAGGCAAATCGATTTTGTTTAATACAGGAATAATCGTTAAATCGTGTTCGATTGCCATATAAAGATTGGAAAGCGTCTGCGCTTCAATACCTTGAGTGGCGTCCACAAGCAAAACCGCGCCTTCGCACGCTGCGAGCGCACGCGAAACTTCGTAAGTAAAATCGACGTGACCAGGAGTATCAATCATGCCAAGCGAGTACTCTTTGCCGTCAAAAACCCACGGCACGCGAACAGCCTGCGATTTAATAGTGATTCCGCGCTCTTGCTCAATATCCATGCGGTCCAAGAATCGGTCTCGCATCTCGCGTTCTGGCACAATTCCTGAAAGCTGCAAAATGCGATCCGCTACAGTAGACTTGCCGTGATCTATATGCGCAATAATGCAGAAATTGCGTATCAACGATTGATCCGTAAATCCTGGCTGGTTATGCGGTGTAATCAAAGCAAATATCTCCTTTTAAGACACAATGAATATATAATGTGCATCAAGCACTGTAACTCATTAATGGTAGCAACTTGACTACCCTAGTCCAAGAAGATAAGAACAGCAAGTTATGCACTTAATTACATTTAATACATACAGTAAGCATTATGGTGGTTAATATTCGTGAAAATTAGTGGTTTTATCCAAGAATCATGCTATGCTTACCCTTTGTATGTCCTTGATATAGCAAACGTCGTTTGGAGTAATAGTGGCAAACATTAAGTCGCAGAAAAAGCGCGTGCTCACCAATGAGAAGGCACACAAGCGTAACGTGGCAGTGAAGTCTGCTTTGAAGACTGCTATCCGCGCTACTCGTGAAGCCATCGCTGCTGGTGATAAGGCTGCAGCTGAAGCTGCATTCGCAGTGGCTGCTAAGAAGCTTGACAAGGCTGCAGGTCGTGGTGTGATTCATAAGAATCAGGCTGCAAACCGTAAGTCTGGTCTTGCTTTGGCAATCAACGCTCTTTAAAATAATCGCATTAGATTGCGATCTTAATTAGAGTTTGAAAAATCTCCGTTATCATTTGTGTACATTTGGTAACGGAGATTTTCTGTATACTAGAACATTTTTATATAGAAAAACAAGAATAGTTCAAGAATAAATAAAGTAATATCAAACGTTAATATGCATTTTGAATTGAATATCTCCATACTTTGGTGTATAAACAGCAGCACCAAAGGCTATTATTGAACCAAAAGAGTCCTTAACAATGGATTCAACTGCGAGAGCTGGAGTTTGATCTTCAACCTGTAAAACTTTTGCCATGGTTCCACATAGTTGCTCAACATGAACAGACAAATCATTTTCACAAAGCTTTACAGCGTAATCGCTTTCTAGAAACTCTGCTAAAGATTTCTTCGTAAAATCATGAGTCAAAACTTTTGGAAATCTTGAAGCTTCAAGATAAACTACACTGTAATTAGACAAAACGTCATCAACATACTTTAATCGTTTAACACAAATTAGATCAATTGACTCATCTAGACCAAGCTTATAAGCAGCAGATTCATCTTTAACTACATCGTTTTGGATAACTTTGATTCGTATATGTTCTTTGCTTTCAGAATAATTCTGGTAAAAGCCTTGAACCTGGTCTGATATAACTTCACGGTTAACACTGTGAATAACATCTCTTGCTCTAAAAGTTCCTTTGCCTTGTATTCTTATAAGCAGACCTTCCAAGATCAGATTGTCAACTGCATGTCTAAGAGTAATTCGACTAACGTTGTATTGCTTACACAATTCTACTTCTGGAGGAAGCTGTTCGTCTGGCTCCATTAAGTCAATGCGTTTCCTAAGATTGTCTCGCACGGCAATATATTTAGGTACACCTTCGGTCACAATCCACTCTCCAAATAGTAAATTTCCTTTAAAAGCTATTAAAAAAAAAATCTTAAAAAAATGAAGCTTTTAAGAAAATTTTTACAAATCTGCTTTCAAATACACAACAATTACATAGTATCAGTATATTATGCCAATATACGATTAGGGCGTGCCTATACTGAAAAAGGCTACAATCTTAAATTATTGATTAAAGTTGCTATTTAATCGCAAATTCAAGATTATAACCTTTTAGACTTATCGTTTCTATTTTTAATTGTGATTTAAGTTTAATTTCTACGATAACTCTTCACAATTGTATTAGTTTTCAATTGCATATTTGACTTTACTATTTTCTCTGCGAGTCAACAATATTGAAGACGCGTAGAAAAGAACATAAGATATTACAACTGCAATAATACTTACGATTTTGCCTCCTGCAATATTCGTGTAACCAAGAAAAACTCCAGTTACACCAAAATCAGCGTCTGAATAAGTGGAGTTTGCAGAACCAAGATTACCCAAAACAGGCAAAAGAAGTAACGGCAAGAATGTAATAACAATACCATTAACAAAACCGCCTATAACGCAGCCTCTTCTACCAGCTTGACCGTTGCTAAATACTCCAGTAACACCACCAGCCATAAAGTGAGCAACAATTCCTGGAATAACAACTGTTGTTCCAGCCAAAGCCATAATAACCATTCCAACGATTCCGCCCGTAAAGCTTGCCAAGAATCCAATAAGAACAGCATTTGGAGCAAATCCAAAAGTCATAGGAGCATCTAATGCTGGCTTAGCATTTTTAACAAGTTTTTCAGATATTCCTTTAAATGCTGGAACAATTTCATCCAAAACAACCTGTACGCCTGCAAGAATAATGAAAACGCCTGCAGAGAACATTGCAGCCTTAAGAATAACAAACACAATAAAGTTTTGCCCATTAGATAAATGCGATTCAATATATTGCGGACCAGCAAAAAGTGCTACAACAGCGTAGATAATTGCCATTGAAAGTGCAATGAGAACAGTCGTATCTTTTAAGAATCCAAGAGCAGCTGGGAACTTAATATCTTCCGTAGACTTAGACGGATGCTTTTTAGAAACTGTAAGTTTTGCAATCAAAGTTCCAATAAGAACTCCACTACTCGTAGGGTGTCCAAGTGCAACATCATCTTTGCCGGAAGCAGTGCGCATAAATGACTGAACCAATGCTGGAGAAATCGTAATAAGTAAGCCTTGAGCGAATGATCCGAGAATAATAACGGTTAGAGTATTAAAACCTGCGACATTGAAGATTACTGCGAGCATACTTGCCATATAGAATGCAACGTGACCAGTTAAGTAAATGAACTTAAATCTAGATGTTATTGATAAAACAATGTTAACAATCATTCCAAAGAAGAAAATTAATGCTGCTTCTGATCCATACTTCATAAGAACTGTACCGATTATAGCTTCATTATTTGGTACTACGCCTTGAACATGGAAAGCGTATTGGAACATGCTCCCAAAAGGATTTAGTGCTTCAGTGACCACTCCAGATCCGGCTGCCAATACTAAGAAACCAATCATTGTACGAATAGAGCCTTGTACTATGTCGGAAATCTTTTTGCCTTGTACTGCAAGACCAATTAGAGAAATCATTGCAACTATTACAGATGGTTGTCTAAAAACATCTAGCAGTATAGACAGAACACCGTTCATAGTCTCTCCTTATATATTTTTATTAGTATGTGAGCTGATTTTGGCATGCATAATTTACAAAATTACAAGAGAGAAAATGTAATTAATGCCAAAAGTCTTTTGCCCAAACTTAACTTAGTGCAAGAAGCCATAATAACGGATAAGCCAAGACATAAATTTGTTATAATGTTATATTCAATTTTTGATGATTTTCGTATATATTTTAAATAAAATGAAAATTATTAAGCATAATTGCGATTTAATAGAAAATAATACAACAAAATCGCAAACAATCCGAAATTTACTAGCATTTCATTGCAGAATAACATAAAAATATGTGAAAATAATCACAATAATTGCAATAAAAGACACGCCCACAATGCGAAAATCACGCGAAAACCAGAAAGACGCTACTCAATAATCCAAGCTAGACCAATCAAAACAGCCAAGAAAAGAAGATTCACAATTGTGTACATAAGCAGATAACGACCCTTATGATGAGGGTACTTATGCGTAATACTCTTGTATGAAATCAAAGATGCCATAGACGCAATAAGCGTTCCCATACCGCCAAGATTAGTACCAATAATAAGCATCTTCCACTGATCACAGAAGCCTGAAAGTAAGATAGTAGTTGGAACGTTGCTAATCACCTGACTAGATACAACAGAAACTTCCATAGGATGAGAACCAACCCACATTTGCGCGATCTCAGTAAATCCTGGAACCCTACGCATGTTCCCGATAAAAATAAAGAACATTATAAACGTAAGAGGCAAAGCCCAATCTAGAGCGCGAAATACGTGAGAATCACAAATAATAAAGGCAATAACAACTGCCAAAACCATAATCCAGTCTGGAATCCAGCCAGCTACTCCACACAAGCACAAAACGAATAAAAGACTATAAACAATAACTCGCCATTGAGTAAAGCCAACACCATAACCCATAACGCGAATCTCATCTGGCTTAGGTGATTTAGAGTGCGGAGCCAAAACACTTTGTTCAATGTCATCACCATGCAAGCCTTCAAATTGATCGACTTTTCTAGAGCTAAAGAACACAAACGCAAACGCAATCATAAGAATCGCAGCAGTAAGCGTGTACGGAGCCATAATGGAAAGAAAATCGCCCGTAGACATTTTAGTAAGCGCTTTAAGATACAAATTGTGCGCGTTGCCAATAGGAGTTAGCATACTTCCAACGTTTGCACCAATCGTCATTAAAGTCACAACAAGAATTGCATGCTTTTCTGCATTTGCCATCATCAAAACAGAAATCGCAAAAGGAACAAAAGTTACAAGAGCAACATCATTAGTTATAAGCATCGCCGAGAAAAACGTTAAAGACATAAGAACCAGAACTAATCCGCGCTCAGTCCTAACTCTTCTAAGAAGATTCGCGCCAATACTTCTAAAAACGCCTATTCGCTGGAATCCGCAAACAACCATCATTAAGCAAACAAGCTGAGAAATAGTGTTTACATGAATGTAGCCAAAATATTGTGCGTCTGGTGGAACAAAAAAGCAAGAAATAACAGCTAAAACGGCAGCCACAATAAGGATGGTTTCACATTTGACCAAATTCAGAAGCCAACGCCTCATCGTTCCTCCGTGACAAAAATACACAACTTGTTCAATTGTATAAGAAACCCAATCCAAAGGGGCAAAAATTTCCGACAAAATCGTTGAAATAACAAGGCATATTGTCTTAAAAGAGCTTTAGTTTTGCCACAAAGCGAATAGGCAAAAATCCGCCCATTTTTATGACACGCGCAAAATGGTCGCATGTCGTAGAAGACTATATTATAAATGGAAAAGAAGTCTTGAAGTTTAAGCTTAAAGGCTGAAACAACTTAAAGCAAAAGCGAGAAGCGCAATTATGGCAAACGAAGAATTGCAGAAAACAAAACAAAACAATCATAAAAGAAACACAGCAGATTTGATTGTAGAATGCCTTGTAAATGAAGGCGTTGAAGTTGTTTTTGGAATCCCAGGCGAAGAAAATATTCCGCTTTTAGAAGCAATTGAACGAAATGGAAACATACGCTTTGTGCTTACTCGCCACGAGCAAGGTGCAGGTTTTATGGCCGCAACTTATGCTCATATTACGGGAAAGCCAGGCGTGTGCTTAGCAACGCTTGGACCTGGAGCATTAAATCTTACTCTTCCAGTGGCTCAGGCAAACGCAAGCACAACCCCGCTTGTTGCAATATGCGCTCAAGGAAACGTATCTCGTCTTTATAAAGAATCTCACCAAATCATTGATTTGGTGTCATTATTCCAACCGATCACTCAGTGGTCTTCGATGATGTTAGCTCCAAGCACTGCTCCAGAAATGGTTCGTAAAGCTTTCTCAATCGCTCAAAGAAAGCGCCCAGGAGCCACCTGCCTTGTAATTCCAGAAGACATTAGCGAAATGAGCGTTCCAGAAGATGCAAAGCCACTTCCACTTCCAAGACCTCTGCACATCCTTCCCGCTCCAGATACTATTGACGAAGCTGCTAAAATCATTAGCCAGTCAAAAACGCCGATTATTCTTGCAGGAAACGGTGTTGCACGAAGCCATGCTCAAGACCAGCTACGCGCTTTTGCAGAACAGCTTAATGTTCCAGTTGCAACAACATTTGAAGGCAAAGGCGTGTTCCCAGACAATCACCCTAATGCTCTTGGCGTAGTCGGATTCATGCATAGGGATTATGAGAATTTTGCTTTCGATACAGCAGATTTGATTATTGCTGTTGGATTCTCTATACAACAGTTTGACCCTAAGAAGATTAATCCAAATATTGACAAGACGATTATTCACATAAACACATTTGTTGAAGATACAGACGCTCACTACCCTACTGCACTAAACATTATGGCAGATATTGGTCAGACTCTTAAAACTCTTACAAATGTTCTTAAGGATAGAAATATTACTTTTGATGTAACTCACCCAAAGATTCGTCAAATGATTACGGACGAGCTGCATTCGTTTGAAAACGATAACAGCATTCCTATGAAGCCACAGCGTGTTGTATACGACACTAGGCGCGCTGTTCCAGAAGGAACCAAGGTTCTTGTAGACACAGGCGCTTTAAAAATGTGGATGGCAAGGCTTTACCCTACAATGCACCCAAATACTTGCATTATAGACAACAGCCTTTCTACAATGGCTTGGACTTTGCCTGGAGCTGTTGGAGCATCGTTTATTAAAGATAATAGTGGAAAAATCAACACAAAGCCTGTTCTTGCTGTTATGGGCGACGGCAGCTTTATGATGAATGTTCAAGAGATTGAAACTGCTGTTCGCGTGGGTTCTAGAATGGTTGTTCTCGTTTGGGAAGACAACGCTTATGGATTGATTAAGTGGAAGATGGACCTACACGCTGGAGAACATGAATACGTTGATTTTACTAATCCAAATGTTCCAAAATTGGCAGAAAGCTTTGGCGCTAGAGGCCATGTTGTACAAAAGCCAGAAGACTTGTACAACATGCTTAAAGAAGCTTTGGAACAAGAAAGCGGCGTTGATGTTATAGCCTGCCCAGTGGATTATAGCGAAAACATGAAGCTTATTGAAAAGCTTGGCGACATTGATTTTGGCAACTAGGTTGATTTTGGTAACTAAAGTGCTAATCGCATAAGAAGAATCTCCGCACTTGCATTAATTCAGTTATTATCTGCCAATTTAAAGATAATTAAAGGTAGTTTTCTGAAGCATGAATGCAATGCGGAGATTTTTATAATACTTTTACGCCACGGTTTAAATATTTAATTTTCCTCCTTTGCTTTATCGTCGTAGCATCTGCCAATAAGAGCTGCTCCTAACGCACCAAAGAACACTTCTTGATCTGCAATCACTACACGATCGGATATTTTTAGTGAGGACAAAAATGACGATTTTTGTTCAAGTCTACAAATATATTCTTTTACGCTTTTTAATAAAATTGCTCCTGTTTTACTCACTCCTCCGCCAATAACAATAATCTCTGGATCAAAAGTAACTGTAATAATCTGTAGTGCACTAACTAAGGTGGAAATGAACTTATTCCATACTTTTTCAGCTTCGTTATTTTTAGTAGAAACATTGCGCAGCAAAGACGCAATAGGATACTCATTCTTTGCTGGCCAAAGTTTGGATAAACCAGTGCCAGAGATTATTGTTTCTACACATCCACGCTGTCCACATGGGCAATCCCTGCCCTGTGTATCAGCTACTATATGACCTATTTCTCCAGCCACACCAGTGGAGCCATGGAAAATAGAGCCATTAATGATAATTCCCGCAGAAACTCCAGTACCTAAATTCAAAAACACTAAACTACTAGAATCAGAACCATAATAATGATATGCACCGAATGCTGCGGCATTAACATCATTATCTATTACAGAATTCAATCCAAAACGTTTACGTATTTCAGTCTTAAAATCTATACTATGAGATCCCAAATTTACTGATTCAGATACTTGCCCAGTATTTTGATTAACTAAACCAGGCACACCAATTCCTATAGTGAATTTAGTATCATTGCCATATTTTAGGATAATTTGATTAATCACTTCAGCAATAAGTTTGCACACTTCATCAACGATCTCTACTTCACCTTGCTTGGTAGAAACTTGAGAATGCGCAATCAGTTCATTATTAGCATTGAAAGCTGCACATAATACTTTTGTTCCACCTACATCTACCCCTATGCTTATACGCGACGGTGTGCTGGGCGTCATAATAAACTCCTTAGAAAAATACTTCTGCTTTGAAGTTGAACCCTATTAAACCAATTAAGTACAATTATTGCACTAAAAGATAAAAATGCAAGACTATCTAATATATTTAATAAAAACATTGAAAAATAAAGGAATCTATAGCTCTAATATTTCATACATAAAAAATAAAATTAGAAAATATTTTACAAAAACATGTTTTAGTATATATTCCAAACTATATATCTATCTGATAGAATATCATGTATAAAACAATGGGAATTAAAAGCGGAATGATGACATGAGCATAAAAACAATATCGAAACCAATGATTAATCAATTAATGACAGTGTCTCAAAAAACCATACCTGCCGACGCAAGAATAAATAACAGAATGCTAATATTCAACTATTTATTCCCAAAACAAATACTTTCTAGAGCTATGCTCGTAAGAAAAACAAAATTATCAAAAGCATCTATTTCAACCGTTGTGTACGAAATGCTTGAAGATCACATACTAGTAGAAAGTGGTCAAGAGTCAAAAATAGAAAGAGGTAAAAAAGGTACACTACTCGAAGTAGACGCAAACTATTGGAACATTATAACTATAGATCTTTCACAGCCTTGTCTCATACAAGGAGCTGTTGTTAATCTGTGCGGAGATATATTAAAAAGATCGGAAATATCGTTATATAAAAGCACAGATGCGAACTGTGAAAAAATTATAGAAGTTTGCAACACTCTAATAAATAATTCAAATAATCACATACTCGGAATAGGAATTGCTGTACCTGGAATCGTAGATAATGAAGGAAAAGTAGTTCGATCATCGAATCTTCAGTGGGAAAATATAAACATTAAAGAAGAGTTGATTAAGAATTTTAATTGTCCAATTATCGTTGATCATGACACGAATAGCGCATTACTAGCCGAAAGATTCTTCGGCAACGGCGTGCCAAATACAATATTTATACAGTTATCGTTAGGTGTTGGCGCATCAATATTAATAAACGATGCTATTATCACTGGAATAAATAATTCTGCAGGAGAAATTGGTCATATTACAGTAGATCCACAAGGACCAGATTGTTCATGCGGCAAAAAAGGTTGTTTAGAAACATATATTTCCGCGGAAACACTGCATAGAAAAATGTTTACATCAAACAGAAAACCAGAAGATATATTAGCGGAGGCAGGTAATTATTTAGGAAAAGCTCTCACAACAACAATTAATCTTTTAGACCTAACAGACGTGGTAATTTATGGACCATCCGACATTGTAAATAAGGTATTTATAAGCTCTACAGAAAAAGCAATACAAGAATATGGTCCATACAGTCCAAAACATCCTTGCACAGTAAGAAGATGCACTTGCAACAATGACATAACTCTTATAGGAGAATGTATATCAGTAATTCAAAATAGAATCATGAATCTCTAAAATATAAAAAGCAAAGAAGCAATCAACAAAAAATTAATGTAAAAACTAGCAGCAAAGAAGCACAAAATGAAAATCGACAATTCAAATATCGAAATAATACCTTCACCACAAAATATATCAATATACGCAAAAGATACTATTACGCTTCCACAATCAAGTCATATTAGTTTCATAAATATTAAACCAGACTTAAGAATAACTACAGCAGCAAAACAGCTATGTGAAGATTTGAAAAACAATCACAATTGCAACTGGAGCATTAGCTACGGAGAAGGATATAAAAGCGCCATATCGGCAGCTATTAACAAAAATCTACGCATTCAAGAATATAAAATTTCATCTAAAATCTCGACCAATCAAACACTTGTAAATATAGAAGCTGGGAGCATAGCGAGTATATGCTTTGCAATACAAACTATAAGACAACTAATTATGCAATATGGTCTAATACTGCCATCATTACAAATTCAAGACTTTCCAGAAATACCTGTAAGAGCATATTCTTATGATGTTTCAAGAGGAAGAGTGCCAAAACTTTCATGGTTAAAAACTTTAGTAGACCAGTTAAGCCTATACAAATATAATCAACTTCAACTATACGTAGAACATGTTATCGATTTAGATGACACAATTGAATCCTGGATTGGACATTCACCATTAACTTGTAATGAGATTATCGATCTAGATGAATACTGCTATGCAAGAGGAATAGAACTAGTTCCAACACTTGCAACTTTTGGACACATGTATGAAATACTAAGAAGCAATTCGTATAAACACCTTGGCGAATTCCCAGAACAAGCAGAAAGACCCTTCAGTTTTGTTGAAAGAATGATGCATCATACTCTAAATCCTACTAATCCTAACACTATACCGTTTATATCTAAAAGGATTAAAGATTATGCATCACTATTTAAATCTAATAAGTTTAATATTGGTGCCGATGAGACCTTTGACCTTGGGTGCGGTGAAAGTAAAAATGTTGCTGAAAAAATAGGAGTGGCAAATCTTTATTCATCCTATATTAAAAAGCTATGTGAAAAATTACACGAATTGGGTTTGCAGCCAATAATGTATGCTGATATTGCAATAAAACACCCAGAGTTATTAGCTGATATTCCAAAAAATGTTATTTTTGCAAATTGGGATTACTCAGCAAACGTGAACGAATACAATACAAAACTAATAAACAGTCAGAATCGCGATCAATACGTATGCCCTGGCACACAATCTTGGAATAGGCTTATACCAGATTTTGACTCTGCTATAAGTAACATATCCAAAACATGTGAATATGGGCACAAAAATCATGTATTAGGATTTTTGCTAACTGATTGGGGAGATTATGGACATATAAACGATCCCATACTCTCACTTCCGTATGTAATAATATCATCGGAATATGCTTGGAAATCTAATAATATTACAAAAAAAGATTTAATAAACAAGGTAAGTAATGTATTTACTAACGGAACAAACTCAAACTTACTTAACATTATTAAACAAGCATCTCATGCACAAGCATTCAGCTGGTCTGACGCTGTGCAATTCAAAGAACTTGAATACAACAACGAAAATATAGCAAACGAAGATGTACTATTTTCATTAGGATATCCAAAAAACACTTCCCTAGAACAAGCAAGAAGACGATTCTTAAATGAAAGAGAAGCACAAATATTAAATGCTAAAGAATATAATCGCACTCTATCAGAATGCTCAAAGAGCATCTACGATATAAATGCTTGCAGCGAAAATATAAACTGTGAAAATATAAACAAAGATTTTGTAAGCACTAGCATTTTAAACATTCAAGGTCAACAACTGCTCAACCAATTAGGGTTGTACATACTAAACCAGAGATTTACTATAGCTGAAGCAAAATCTTTTAAAACAAATTTGAACGAATGGTTCACACAATATCAAAATCGTTGGGAATCAATAGGTAAAACGGCGGACTTGTACAGGATACGAGAAGTATTGGATTGGTATATAAAAAGACTAGGGCTGTGAGAAAAAGTATATTTACTGGACATATACGCATTAAATATAAATACGACCGAGAAAGTTTATGAATAATCATAAACAAACCCGGTCGTATTTAAATGTTATTGCAAGCTAGAAAAGCATGTCGGTAAAGACAAATTTTGCTAATCTACAACATGCAAAGTACGATAAATGTAATTTTTATATTTTTCTGGATTAAGCTTACTGCATATTGCAATATTCGGAGTTTTACCAGAGAAGAAATTAGCATCAACAAGAACTGAGCCATAACTTGGTCCAGGAGTTGCATCAACTTGGCAATAATATTTTGTGCATTCGCTTATACATTCAGGATATAACGCAGCTGCAACAGCAGATGGATCAGCCATATCGAGATAAGCATCCCCAAAACGGCTAATATTCATTTCCATTAATTCCCTATTACAATCAATGGCAAACTTACCAAGTTCTCCACTTTCGCGAATATTAGCAATTTCTTGTGGATTCAGCATACATTCTCCCAAGCATGCGTCCCATCCAACAAACATAATATTTTTAAGACCAGAATCAACTAATATCTTTGCAGCTTCTGCATCTTGCCAAATATTGAATTCTGCTACAGGAGAAACATTTCCACGACCTAGACCAGCAGATCCCATAACTACTATACGACCAACTTTTTTCATCGCTTCATAATCAACCTTAATAGCTAGAGCAATGTTAGTTAATGGCCCTAATGCAATAATGTCTATTTCACCATCTTCACTGTTTCTCAAAGTTTCAATCATTTTCAAAACAGCATTACCATTACTTTCTTTCAAGCGATGAGGCACTAGACCAATATCACCCATTCCATCTCTACCATGGGTTTCATGAGCATAAACCAAATCGCGTAACAACATGCTACTGCTTCCTTTATATACAGGTGGCTCATATGAACCAGCATGCTCGATAGTAGTAAGCGTATTAATAGTCGCTTGTTCCATGCATACGTTTCCTGATACAGTGGAAAACATTAATATCTTATATCTAGGATCATTTAAAGCCATGGCAATTGCCATAGCATCATCTGAACCACAATCTGTATCTATTATTATTTTCTTTTTAGAATAAATTTCTTTATTTTCCATAAACTTTCAACATCCTATCAATTAATAGAATCTGTATTTTCAGATGTAACTATCTTTAACAGTGCAGCTGAAGCAATACATATTGCCAGCATTATAAGCCCAAATGTATATGAGAACCCTACTCCAAACTGCGAAATAACAGCACCAACAACGATAGGAGTTAGCATATCAGCTACGCCACTTGCCGTAGCAACAATAGAACATGCTATGCTTACGCGCTTATACATAATTCTAGAGGCAATTGCAACGATAACACTAAATAAAACGCCTAAGAAAAGACCAGCAACGAAAAGCCCAATATAGTAACTCAAGGCAGTGTTAACAAGCATTGCGGCAAGAATAGCAATAAAGGAACCGATGCAATTCATGAGTAGCACTAAGGTACCTTTTACATATCTCAGAATCCAGGTGAAAAGGAAACCTCCAAGAACACAACCTAAGTTAAATAGTGTAAACATAAATGCAGCATTTGATTCGCTTATTCCTTTTGTTATTGCAAAACTTGTTGTATACATGCCTATAGCAGTTGACACTCCGCTGAATGCGGCAACTGAAATAACAATTCCAGCATAGGCAAGAATCTTACTCTTAGCATATAGTGGCCTAATATGTTCTTCCTCTTTCTCTGTATTTTTAATCTCAGACGTATCTTTGACTATAAAAGACACAGCACAGATAATAAATGAAAGAATACCTAACACATAATATGACCATGCATAAGATAATTTACCACTCAAGAACAGACCTAATACAAATGGCGAAACTGTAGTTCCTACACCAAATAGTCCTTGTCCAAAAGTCAATGAACTTTCATAATTCTTTTTGAATATGCTACTTAACAATGTTGGGCATGCAGCATCCTGCGTGCCAAATGCAATGCCTCCTGCAAACGCAAGTATTAAACCAGAAACAAAACTAGGAATTGTAGGAATACCAAACATAAATATGCCAGTAATAAAAGTACCAATTCCTAAAACTTTTACTGATCCAATTCTCTCTACAAGAACACCTGTTATGTTAACGGTGAGAATTCTACCAAGAGCATATGCTGATCCAAGTAAACCGACAAGTTCAATCTTCTGTCCATAGGTTTGTACTAACTGTGGCAATGTACTGCCAATCATTACACATGTCGAACCTGCCAAGAAATACATAGCAAATGAAAGAAAAGCTTTTAGCGCATCATTACGCTTCATGATTTCACACTTTCCTAGTTCTTTTAATTAACATTTATAAACCATTAGAGGCTTGCCTAAAAAATATCATGATTTTATAATGCTTAAAATGACACTTGTCATGACTGATTTTGTTCTTAAGGAGTAAAAGTAAATCATGAACAACAAATGTATAGCAACGGCGCTTGCATTTATACTAGATGCAACGGATAGCATGAGTACGATTGTAAAAATAGAGAAAGCAAAACAACTCATTCCTCACCAATTCATACGAACATATCACACTAATGATGTTCTCATAAATATGAATAGTGCAGCAAAATATGTATATATCTTTTTAGATGGTAAAGCTACAGTTAGAGGAAGTTTAAATCGTAACGATGGAGTTATTTCAAATATTGAACCAATAGAAATACTGGGACTTTTTGAACTCGTTACCAACGAACCGCATTATACTGCTTTCGTTATGGCAGAAGAAAAAAGTTTGGTATTTAGAATTCCATCTTCGCTATTTCGCGAAATTGTTCAAGAAAATGGCAAAATTTGCTATTGCGTATTATCGATATTCGCAAAAACAGCGGGAAGAACAATGCAAGAAGCAGCAACGAAAAGACTACTTGAATCAATTGACATTATCGGATATTATTTATATACTCAGGCAAGCAAACATAGACCGTATATATGCCCATATACTCGCGAAGATTTAGCAAAAATACTAAATATTAATTTACGAACTTTATACAGATATTTAGAATCCATGAAAAAAGAGAATCTTATAACAAGCATAAGAGGAAAATTGGTTATAACGGACCAACATTTTGCTTTGCTGCATAAAAGATACTCTTCTATGACTATTTAATTATCAAATGACAAATGTCATTTGATAATTAAATAGTCAAAAAGATAATATTTGTAGTAATCAAATAGGAAGTGATTGCATGAAACAGATAATTAAATCGTTCAAGGAAGAATTTACTACTGTTGCAGTTGTCACCATACCATTATGTGTTGCTGTTAATTATATTTCTGGAACTATAGCAGGTCTACTAAAACTACCTATTTTCCTTGATACTATAGGTACTTTATTTGCATGCATGATTTTTGGGCCACTTGTAGGAATAACAACTGGAATGCTATCCTCAATAATTTCATCAATCACTATGCCAACCATGCTTCCATTTATAGTGGTCAATATTGCTCTGGCCTTATGCGCTGGTATTCTAGCAAAACATAAAATGTTTTCAAATTATATGAAAATTTTTATTTCTTCAATAATCATGGCAACAGTATCCATTATTATTTCAGCACCGATTGTAGTCCTAATATTTAGCGGGTTCACTGGCGGAGGATCATCTATTATAGCGGCTTTAATAACTGCATCTGGAATGAATATCTGGATTTCTGTATTCTCTACTGAAGGATTCTTTACATGGGTTGATAGAGTATTAACGATTATTATATGCTTAAGCGTTATAAAATGTTTGCCCAATAAATTACTGCTTCTATTCCCATTAGGTTTACTTTATTTAAAAAATTCAGATTCTGAATAGTAAAAATTAAATCGAGTTTACTATATAAAGACAGAGATAAAAGTAATTATGTACATGCATTATATCAATACCATTAATCAAGTAAAAAATACCAAGATACTTGCGACGCTGTATCCGACAACAAAATTTATATTGACCATATATTTAATATTAGTAGACATTATATTAAATACTTTTTCATTCACATTATACAATTTACGACTTTTATTGTTTCCCTATTTTGTTGCTCTACTTGTTCTGATGATTCTATGCGGAGTAAAAAAGAATGGATATAAGCTTGTATCAAGTATAGCTATGTTCTCATTATTTGTTGCGATATTTCAAGTCGCTTTCTGTAGACAAGGAAATGCAATATTAAGTCTTAATTTTTTGCAGATTACAGATACAGCATTGTCTAATGCTATAACGCTCGGAATGAATACCTTAAATATATCAACTATAGTCATATGTTTTTTCCAAATAACTGATATAGAAGATATTACAATATCCTTAAACAAACTTGGGATGAGCAATAAAACATGTTTCATAATACTTTCTACTTTCCAAACGATTGATTATTTACAAGTGCAAATTAAAGCAATCATAACCTCGCAAAAAAGTCGTGGAATAAACTTTAATGGAAATTTAATACGTAGAATTGGCACATTTACTTCGATTTTACTTCCAGCATTTATTACTTCATTAATAAACATCGAGCAACGCATAATGATGCTTGATTCGCGAAATTTTTTTAGTTCAGAAAAAAAGACATATATTAAACAGGTTAATCATAATGGTCACGAAAAATTAGTACTAACAATAGGAACGATTACACTAGTTTTTCTTATTCTAGGAAGAGTAATTTATGGTTATATCATATAATATTTGCAATTTTTCATATACTTATCCACTTACTTCAAAACCAGCTTTAAGCAACATAACAATACAGCTAGAATTAGGAAAAATATATGGAGTAATTGGAGCTAACGCTTCAGGTAAATCAAGTCTATGCTTATCTCTTAAAGGATATATTCCTCATTTCTATAAGGGGAAATATTCTGGAAAAATACTATTAAACAACACGATTGATTTAGTAAAATCTAATGATTGTGACAGTGTAGGATTTGTATTTAGCGATCCTTTTTCACAGTTAAGTCATATCAAAAAAACTGTATTTGAAGAAATTGCATTTAGCTTAGAAAATCGCAGTATCCCTGTTCAACAAATAGAGAGTCTGGTTACACAAGTTATGCAATTACTTAACATAGAACAACTTGCGCTTCAAAACCCACTAAACCTATCCGGCGGGCAGGTTCAACGCGTTGCAATCGCGTGCGTTATAGTTAATAATCCAGAAATACTAATTCTTGACGAACCTACTTCACAACTTGATCCAGAAGAAACTAAAAATATTTATAATTTTCTACAAAAATACAGAGACGAAGGACATACCGTAATAATTAGTGAACAAGATACAAATTTGTTAGCAGAATATGCAGATAATATTATTGTTCTTCAAAATGGTTTTATCACTCATTATGGAAATAAATATGATGTTTTTTATGATGAAACTTTCCCTTCTGACTGTATTGATATTCCAGAAGTTGTCAAAATTGTGAAAAAGTTACGTAATTTTGATATCAAAATAACCCCTGACATAACAGATATAGGCGAATTAATAGTTTTATTAAAGGAGAAATGCGATGAGCATCGCAATTAAATTGGACGATGTAAGTTTTCAATATCATTCAAATGAAAAAATAAAAAATAAAAACAATGATAAACAAGAGAAATCCTGCAGAATACTAAAACACGTAAACGTAGAATTCGAAAGTGGTGAATTATGCGCAATAATAGGTAGCAATGGAGCAGGTAAAAGCACTCTCGCCAAAATAATAGACAATTTATTACAGCCAACTTCTGGTGACATAACTATTGAAGGAAAACAATATAAGACATTAAAGCAACACGACATTACATCACTCGTTGGTTATATTTTTCAAAACCCAAATGATCAAATTTTTAACAGCACTGTGCATAAAGAAATTACATATGGGATAAAGAATATAAACAATGATCTTTACCGTCGCGTTCTGAATCTTACTGGTTTAAACGATAAAGAAAATACAAACCCGTTTAATTTGTCATTCTCTGAAAGAAAATTTATTAACATTGCATCTGCACTACTAAGAGAACCACATATTATTATTATGGATGAAGTGACTGGTGGATTGGATAAACTACAAAAAATGCGACTTGTAAAAATACTTAATTATTTACATATGATAAATGTAACAGTATTATTTATCACCCATGACATGGAATTTGCATACGAAAATTGTCAAAATGCTCTCATACTTGATAACGGAAATGTGCTATACAAAGGGAGTATCGAATCTGCATTCCAGAATGTAGAAATAGTAAGACGCGCGCATATTGACCAACCAATCATAGTACAGATAATGAATGCGCTCGGAATCAACTATATATATAAAGATAATCCTATAAGTGCTTTAGCTAAATATATCGCGAATCGCAATAATCATTAAGATATGTGCGATCAAAAAGCATCAAAATATAAACAAAATATCAACATTAAGATGCAATGCGAATACGCAATGAACATAATTGGAAAGGACGTAATTCTATATTTAACGCGTCATTATTCTTGTGCAAAGCTATAGGAATACCGTGCAACACTGGCATTTCCATAAGATCTACCTCTTCAATTGAAGCCGCACACAAAATTTTATTGAGTTTTATTTGCCCACTTGCATATCCACCACATGGCTCGTGAATACGTAAGATTATATCTCCAGAACAATCATCAGCCAGCTTAACCCAATCTAATGCAATTAGACCTGAGTTTCTATGAATCGTAAACAATGAATCGACATCTGGTAACATATCAATAATTGGCGAATTCAAAAGATCGGCTGCACTTAGCACTGAATCCATATTTGCATCAGCAATAAATGACCAAGTAAATTCATGCTCACCTTGATCAGTGTTAGGATCGGGATAAAGCGGTGCAGAAAGCAAAGATAATCTGAGCATAGTTCCATAAGATGAAGAATAATCGCCAATAGGAGCAGCATCAGCGCCATAAGTAGACGAATTTGCAACAGCAACAGCATAAGAGGAATCTTCTATGCGAACAAACCTATGAGTACATGATTCAAATTTTGCATCATCACTACGAGTATTTTTTACTATTGGCCGTTCAACTAAACCATATTGACACTCATATTGCGCATTATTTGAACATATAGATGTTGGCATATCTACTTTTAGAAATTGCTCTTTAGCATTCCAATCAACTTGCGCATGGAAATCAAGTCGTTTAACACATGGCTCTAAAATTATATTTGTTTGAATCTTAACATCCTTTTTACATGCCAAGATTTCAACAGATACACCGCCCGATAAAAGTTCTTTAACGGCAACAATTGAAGAATCATCAATCTTACAATTCCTCATAAATGCATCTCGCTCAATATCCCACGCATCCCACTGATATGGCTCATCTTTTAATATCTCATATTGCGCCATGCGATAACCAGATGGGATTAGCTCACGATTAACTTTAATATCTTTAACAGAAGATACTGTGCCATCTTGTTCAATAGTCACACTTAAAACACCATTATTAAGAATTATTCCACCATCATTTTTGTGTTTTACAGTTGTTGTATTATTTTTACCGCTTTCACTACATTGATATAAATTCCAAGCGACCTCATTTTTACCTGTATAAGTCAACAACTTTACATTTTCACGCGCATTAACCGTGTTAACCGTGCTGCTAGTTTTTACAATCGCATCAGCAATATTTGAAATAATTTTACGCAAACAAGAAATATCTCTAGCATATTCTTCTCTAGCTTGTCTATGAACCCATGCAATAGCAGAACCCGGAAGAATATCATGGAACTGGTTCAATAATAAAGTCTTCCAAATTCTAGTAAGCTCATCGTTATTGAAACGATATTCCGGTGCATACACTCGAGCTAAAACAACAAGATATTCAGCCACGCGCAACAACGATTCCTCCATGCGGCAATAACGCTTCATATCTTGCTGAGATGTAAGAGTTTTCCTGTGCAACTCTAAATACAGCTCACCCTTGAATACTGGTGTATCACCATTTGAATCATCAACAATATCTTCGCGTATTTTTTCAAACAACTCATCAGGAGTGCCGAAATCAACTCTAGGAGCACCCTCTAAATTGCGATCACGTCTAATGCGAGCAGTCATCTCGCGAGTAGGTCCGCCACCGCCGTCGCCAAAACCGTACAACAATATTGCGTGATTAGATAAATCTTTATCCAAAAAATTGCGCTGAGAATAAACCAACTCATGCATACTAACAGATGAAGCATAAGTATTAGATGGAGGGAAATGAGCTAAAATCCTAGAACCATCTATTCCCTCCCAAAGGAATGAATGATGTGGGAATTTAGTGGTATCGTTCCATGAAATTTTTTGAGTTAAGAACCAATCAAAACCAGCTCGACGAGCGAGTTGAGGAAATGCACCAGTATAACCAAAACTGTCTGGAAGCCAAATTCCATGCGGCTCAACACCAAGATGTTCCTTAAAATAGCGCTTACCAAAAGTCATTTGGCGAATTAAAGATTCACCGCATGGCATAATTGCGTCAGACTCAACCCACATACCTCCAACAGGTATAAAACGTCCTTCCTTAATCCTATTTTTCATACGCTCAAACAAATCAGGATGTTCGTTTTCTAGCCACTCATATTGTTGAGCAGAACTCATAGCATAAGTAAAATCAGGATCCTCATCCATAAGAGCTAAAACGTTGGATACCGTGCGTGCAACCTTTCTATGAGTCTCACGCACAGGCCATTGCCAAGCAGAATCAATATGAGCATGACCAACAGCAATATGCCTTAGAGAACTTGCAGCCGCAGGCTGATTTAATACATTAGTCAACATATTACGAGCATTTTGAACAGTAGAAGAATCATGCTCATCATACGCATTTAAGGAGCGCTGTAAAGCTTTAGCTAGTTTCCAGTAACGCGGATTATCATCATTCAATTCTCGCATCAAAGAACTTACAGTCTCAAGATCCATATAATAATCAAAAATATTACGATTAAAAACGGTAACGTCAACATATTTCAACATATATTGGCATTCTGTATTTCCAGTCGCACACTCACCTAAATCAGTAGGAGAAAATGGAGTAGGTCCTTCAACAAATGGATTGTCTGCAGCTTCCAAATATAAAGTAAAATTACCATTTTCATCAATACTGATAGAACGATTATTATGTTCATCAATCAATGGAACCCAATGATTACAAGGGTTTACAGCTTTGATAACTTTTCCATCAGAATTATATACTAATCCTTCAGCTTGAAAACCAGGAAAAAGATTCTCAATCCAACCTAAATCAACATTTAGCTCAACTTTGCGCCCTTTTACCTTTGAAAAATCAATCGACCCTGTAACTTCAAACCACGTTGTGCCCCATGTTGTTCCCCAAACGTCTGGAGCATTAAATGAATAAAACATAATATCATTTCTTTTCAACTTAGAAAAGAATTTGTTAGAAGAAATAGGTTCTCCAGCAATCTCATACGCTCGAATTTTACAATGCGATAAAACAGTATTTATATACGGATATAAGCGTTGTTGCATAACTCTTGTGCAGCGATTCAACTGCTGCTCAGGTAATAAAAACATCGTTTCTACACTTCTTTCTTACCCAACTACACATTTATAAATAAATCATGTATCTCTGTATATAAAGACAAAACAAGTATACGATATTACATCAGTAAAAGTTTATGACAAAAGACAGTAATTAATAAAAATTCATAACTGCTGTGAATTTTGCTGACCAAAATTATAATATTTAATCAGCGAATAGTAATTGTCCATATATAGTGATGAGCTGTTAGAAACTTTGGAAAATATTAAAGATGATATTTTCTAATTGGAATAATTATCTATAGTCAGTATATAAACAGCATAAATGAAGATAGGCAATTAGTCATCTATAACATAACACATGACTCTGTTGATTCAATTTTAAAATTACAATCTACGAAAGGACAATAATGCAAGATTTTGAAACATCTAAATATGCGTTTGGCACACAAGCCAACAGAATATTTATGGCAGAACAAACAAAACAATTACTTGATTTCGCAAAAAACTTCCCAGCACCAATAGGAGGGTCGGGATGGCTCAGCACAGACGGATCACTAGATAAAACACGCGGAGTACAAACATGGATTACAGCACGAATGACTCACGTTTACTCAATAGGAGAAATGTTAGGATACACAAAAGCGAATCAACTTGTTGAACGAGGACTCGACGGACTATTAGGTCCTTTACACGACAACGAGCACGGAGGATGGTATCCACAAGTAAGTTGGAACAAAGAACCTGAAAAAGACAAAATTTGTTACACTCACGCATTCGTTATACTAGCCGCATCAAGCGCACTACTAGCAGGACATGAACGCGCAAAACAACTATTAGAAGATGGATTAAAAGTATTCGATAAATACTTCTGGAATAATGAAATAGGTTTAACAGTAGATACATGGGATACAAGCTTCAATAAGCTTGATTCTTATCGCGGGCTTAATGCAAACATGCATACAACAGAAGCATTTCTTGCAGTAGCTGATAGCACAGGAGATGAAAAATATAGAGAACGAGCAAAGCGCATAATCAGCCACGTAATCAATTGGGCATCTAACAACAATTGGCGAATACCAGAACATTTCAACGATCAATGGCAAGCAGACTTAGAATATAATAAAGACAAAAAAGATGACCAATTTAAACCATACGGTGCAACACCAGGTCATGGAATCGAATGGTCAAGATTAATACTCCAATGGGCATACAGTTACTATAAGGAAGATTGCAAACAGCGAAGAGAAGCATTAAACGCTGCAGAAAATTTGTTTAACCAAGCATTAAAAGATGGATGGAATGCTGACGGACAACCAGGTATCGTATACACAACAGACTGGAATGGAAAGCCTATAGTCCACGACCGTATGCATTGGACACTAGCAGAAGCCATTAATACATCATCAACACTTTACAGAATCACTAAAAATAAGCAATATGCTACTTGGTATAAAGAATTCTGCAAATATCTAGACCACTCAGTCATTGATCATGCTAACGGTTCGTGGTTCCATCAACTCGATGATAAAAACAATGTTTTAAATACTGTATGGCCAGGAAAATCAGACGCTTATCATGCCTTCCAATCCACTCTGATTCCATTTATAGATCCAACGTGTTCTATAGCAAGCGCTATATACAGAGAGCAACTTGATTAATAATAAAATATTGTTAATTTATTAATTTAATAATCCACATTGCAGTTAAATCTGCAGTGTGGATTATTTCATCGCATACACTCCAAGCATTCCACAAATACATACCAAAATATAAAAATAAGAAACGTTAAAAAGCAAAGTAAACAGCATTAAGATGTAAATACAATACTGATAAATCTTATAGAATTTGCGACTGAAGGTTTTTTCGAGCGCTTTCCATTTTAGTGATTTGACCTAAAAGATTAAGCTTTTCTTGACCATCAGGAAGCTTACTCATACGAACTTTAAAAGCTCCGATTTTTCGCATAAAACCAACGTCTAAAAGCTTAATAAGCAACTCGTTTGCATATTTTTGCTCTTCTTCACTAGGAACGCGCAAAAGATCAGATGGTCCGCCTTTAGTGCCTTCGCCACCATAGTCGTAAGCAGCCGACGAGTTAAGCGAAGAGGCCCCACTTAAGCCCTTATTAAAAGACAATGGAAGAGGCATTACAGAAAGCTCGTTAATAACGCCTTCTAGCATTGGACCAGCAGCTTTAGTTATAATATGAAGCCACAATCCTTGACTTGCATTTGAAGTAGGCAATCCCCCAGCTGCCACAAAAGCCTGAAAAAGCGTTCTAAAAACTGGCGTAATAAAATTATTCAAAGTAAGCTGCGCAAAAAGCTTACTGTTAAACGCTAGAGGAGATTGCATAAGAACGGCCATAAATTGCTGCTCACACATAAACACAGAATCGTCAACCTTATAATAGCTTTGATTTTTGTACGCACTCCTAGACATAGCGGTTTTTATAGCAGCTTCATTCATACTCTGCGAACGCTGATCAAACACGCGAGAATCCGAAGAAACGCTAAAAGAATAACCTTTAGAATAAGCATCATCGTCTACAACGTGCAATCGCCTTCTAGCAGACTCCACTTCCCTACGCATAACGTCTAGATCAACACCAATATTTCTAACGGCTTTCCTAGTGTACAAGTCCAACAAAGACCTGTCTCGAATTTGCGCAACAAGAGGAGCAACAGCCTTAACAGCACCCATCTGACCTGTTGCAAAAAACGTGTCAAACTTACGAATAACAGTGTCAATTACAAAATCGTAAAGAGGGTTAGCGTGCGAAATCAAAGAACGAACAGCCTCGTCTCCCCTTTGAATACGCAAATCGCAAGGGTCTAAATTGTTATCTGCAACAGCAACAAAAGTCTGTGTCAAAAACGCTGAATCTAAGCCAAAAGCATGCAACGCAGCTTTCTGGCCAGCCGCATCCCCATCAAAAGTAAAAACAATACGAGAACTAACTTGCTGACCTTCTACTTTTACAGGTCCTACAAGCTGAATCGCTCCCAAAGAATCGTCTGCAATAAGACGGCGAATAATCTTCGCATGCTCCGCGCCAAAAGCCGTTCCACAAGTTGCAACAGCAGTATCTACACCTGCTAAATGACAAGCCATAACATCCGTATAGCCTTCCACAATCACAACTTGACGCTTTTTAACAATATTCGACTTAGCAATGTCAATTCCATAAAGAACTTGCGTTTTTCTATACAACACAGTGTCTGGAGTGTTAATGTATTTTGCGCTAATAGAATCGTCATCGTAAAGCTTTCTAGCACCAAAACCCAAAGTTCTGCCTGTAGAATCGCGAATAGGCCACGTTAATCTGCCGCGAAAATAATCGTAAATTCCGCGCTGACCTTGGCGCGCTAAACCTGCATCCAATAATTCTTGACGAGCAAAGCCTTTATTAGACAAATATCTAACTAGAGTATCCCAACTATTCGGCGCATATCCGCAACCAAAACGTTCACATTGAGCTTGAGTAAAATCACGTCCAGCAAGCAAACTACGAGCTGGAGCTGCTTCTTTAGAGTTGATTTGGGACACGAAAAAACGCTGAGCTTCCTCATTTGCTTCTATAAGACGAGCACGCTTTGAACCTGCGTGAGCACTATCTTTACCAGCTTGCGATTGGTCATAATGAACTTCAACATGGTATCGATCTGCCAATAGTTCTACTGCCTCGCGAAAATCAATGTTTTCTTTTTGCTCAACATACTTAAAAACATCTCCACCAGCACCGCAACCAAAGCAATGCCAGACACCTAAGCTTGGACGAACGCTAAAACTAGGCGTTTTTTCATCGTGAAACGGGCAAAGCCCTACAAAAGTACCCGTTCCAGAAGGCTTAAGCGTAACAGTTGCAGACACAATATCGTACAAATCTGCAGCAGCGCGCACACGCTCAACGTCTTCTTTTACAATCATTCCAGCCATAGTCTCTAGCTTATCGCAAGCCGGAGGCTATAGACACTCTATACTAGAAAGAGTTGATTTAACACAAAGCGGCATGAAGAGCTGTAGCAGATCCATCTGTAAGACTTGCAACTTGATCAATCGCAACTCTTAAACGCTCGTCATCGCTAGAGCAAGCATTCCAATCGCTTATAAACACAGATTCCATAGCATCGTGCGCTCGCGGAGACTTGCTCATAAACACTTCAACCAAATCCGTTAGAATCTTTTGCTCACGCCTATAAAACTCGCGCTCTCTAGGTTGGATTATAAAATGCACAGCCAAACTTTTAAGAACGATTATCTCGTAAGACGTTTCAGGCGGAATCACAACGTTTGCGCGGTATCGAATTAAAGCGCCGTTTCCATATTTTTCTCGAGTTGCTCGCTCAACAGAACTTGCAAACCTTCCGATTAAAGCACTCGTAATATTCTTTAAATGAGCGAGCGACCTTCTAGAGCCGTCAAAAGAATCAGGGAACATATTAAGAGCACGCAAACGCTTAAAAGCTGCCAAAAGACTATCCGCATCCCACTGGCTACCGTACCAATTATGAGCTTCTTGAACAATTTGATCTGCAACGCTTGAATCCCAAACAAGCTCCGTGTTAAAAGCGCCAGTCACAATCGCGTCTTCAATATCGTGAACACTGTATGCAATATCGTCGGAAAGATCCATAATTTGACACTCCATAGGCTTCGATTCGCGCGGAGAGCCACTTTTTAGCCAATCAAAAACTTCTCTATCGTCTGGGTAAACGCAGAATTTTAGATCACGCTCGCCTTTATCGTGCGCTTTTGCTTCATCAAAACCCCAAGGATATTTAACAGCAGCATCCAAGCTTGCACGCGTAAGATTTACGCCTGCGCTAGCTCCATTTTCTCTAAAAACTTTAGGCTCTAAACGCGTTAAAAGTCTAAGAGTTTGAGCATTTCCTTCAAAACCACCAATATTGCTTGCGATTTGAGCAAGAGCGCGCTCTCCATTATGACCAAAAGGAGGATGACCTAAGTCGTGAGCTAAGCAAGCGCAATCTACAACGTCTGGATCCGCGCCAAGCATCGCAGCAATCTGGCGACCAATTTGCGCAACTTCCAACGTATGCGTTAAACGTGTGCGAGCAAAATCGTCGGAGCCTGCTACAAGTACTTGACTTTTAGCACCAAGCCTTCTAAGCGCTGAAGAGTGGATTATTCTTGCTCTGTCTCGCTCAAACGGTGTGCGAGCGCGCGTGTGATGAGGCTCGCTAGCCCATCTCTCAGTATCGTGCAAGCTGTATTCGCCAACAACTTCGTTATCGGAAGCAATCACCTCATCACACATTAAAAACCTCTTCTTCTAAACAACAAGTAGCAAATCGCAAATTAGCTAATAGAAATTCAGCAAATCGCAAGATCGCTAAATCAAGCTTTTTTCATCCAACATTTTTATGTCTTTTTTAGGCAAAACTTCGTAAGCATTCTTATACAATCGAGGAACTCTAGGACCTATGCCAGTCATAATCTCGTAGCTTATTGTTCCTGCAGCTGCTGCCCAATCGTCTGCCGTCGGCTCCGCATATTCAAGACCCCTGCCTGGACCAAAAAGCCTGACTGTATCTCCTTCTTTAACCCCAAGCTCTTTAGCGCTGCCTTTTAAGTCAACAATAAATTGATCCATGCAAACGCGCCCCGAAACGTGCAAAATCCTAGCACCGTTATTAGTTTCCACGCGCACGGGTCCTCCATGCTTATCAACATGCCGAGATCCTTGCATATCAAATCCGCTAGCGGCGCGCAAAATGCCATCCGCATAGCCAAGTGGAACGATTGCTGTGCTTGTATTATCTGGCGTTAAATACGTGCGGCCGTACGAAATGCCGTGACCTGCTTCTACAGATTTAACTGTTCCTAATTGCGCTTGTAAAGTCATAGCTGGGCGCAAGTCGTAAGTTTGAGGCGCTCCCATAACAGGGTCTGGCTCGTATCCATATAATCCAATTCCTGGGCGAACAAGCTCAAATCGTATCTCTGGCCTGTTAAGAGTTGCAGCTGTATTAGCTAAATGTCGGATTTTAGGCTCCAACCCAGCTTCGCGCATTCTTCGAGTAAAATCGTGGAATTGCTCAATTTGCCTATCTGTAGATGCAACAAACTCTGGAACATCTGGGCAATCAGCAACAGCCAAGTGACTCCATTGACCAATAACTTTGATTAATCCCTGGCTAGAATATTCACTAAGTTTTTCTAAAGCAGCATTAAAACCTGCAGGCGTAAAACCGTTTCTACCAAATCCTGTATCTACCTTAACGTGCACGCGTGCAGCGGCACCAACCGATTTAGCAGCGAGCGCAACAGCGTCAATGGAATCGAGCGAGCCAACAGAAATATCAATATCTGCTTTTATTAAATCAGCAAAAAGAGACGTTGGAGCACTAGTAAGCCATGTAAGAATACGGCATCTGCTTGAGTCAATTCCACATGTGCGAAGTCGCAAAGCCTCATAAGGCTGAGCTGTGCCAAGCCAAGTTGCTCCTCCTGCTAAAGCTGCAAGCGCACTAGGAATAAGTCCGTGACCATAAGCGTCTGCTTTAACAACTCCCATAACTGCTGGCGACTTTTGCCCAGGCTGCAAATCTTTAGAAACACGCTCAACAAGCGTTCTCATATTATCTCTTAGTGCTTTTAAATCAACGATTACCTGCCCTGGGTATGCACTCAAGGCGCGAGCATAGTTTTCTTGCAAAATCGTTTGTATACTCGAATTTTTACACATATCTCACGCCTTTACTTTTAGTTTTTACTTTATTTTTTTATATCTACTATATATGCAACTAATTTTGACTTACGTTTTGATACAGCTAATACCGTATTTAATACCGTATTACATGATTATGCGAGCGCAACCATTGATACGCGATTCTAGTTGCGCTATGTGCGCGATCTGGAATTACAACAAGACCACACTTGCTAAAGCCTTCTCGCAAAATAACTTTTTGCATAATCAAGTTGTCGGGATGAGTGTCGATTCTAACATTAGAGTAGTTGAGTTTAGCCCATTTTAAACACTCGCTTGCCATTTTTGGTCTAACTCCCGAAGATGCAAGTCGATGGATTGTAACGTATGGCAAAACGTCATCTAGCCATGCTCCGTCGATCTTTGCATAGACTTCATCAAGCCCCTCGCACAGTGCAAATTGCGCCAAAATGCGCTCATCGCCAAAGTCTGGGTCCGTGTCTACAAGAAGATTAAAACGATTCAAACGAATATCTTCTATAACACTAGACGTCAGAGGAAAACGATCTCCCCATTGATGAGGATTACCATTATTTGCCATAAATACTCTTGCTCTCTCATAAATATTTTCAATATCTTTTAGATCGCTAAGAGTTGCTTTCCTCAATCTTATATCACACATACACCCCCCTATGCTTAGAATATGGCGATTTTACAGTCTTACACACAAGTGAAGTCTTAACAAGCAAAGTCTTACACAATCGAACGCAACGAATCACACAATCTTGCGCTCAAAAGGATCGGAGCTAATGCCCTTATCTAAAATATCTTTACACCATTGACGCGCTCCAAACAAGCTATGATCGCGGTAGTTTCCGCAAGACTCAATAGTTGTAGCTGGAACATCATCCCAAGTAGCTTTATACGCAATAAATTCAAGCGATTC
This sequence comes from Gardnerella vaginalis, assembly GCF_040427915.1. Classification (NCBI taxonomy): domain Bacteria; kingdom Bacillati; phylum Actinomycetota; class Actinomycetes; order Bifidobacteriales; family Bifidobacteriaceae; genus Gardnerella; species Gardnerella vaginalis. The sequence continues at coordinate 1,452,307 of NZ_JBETXJ010000002.1, forward strand.
CTTCAACGCACGCGCAACATCTTCCGTGCTATGAGTGCCCCAAGTTAAAAGATGGAATCCTGTACGGCAACCAAATGGAGAGCAGTCAATGTAGCCTTCAATACGCTGGCGCAAAAGAACAGCAATAGTGTGCTCAATCGTATGCAAAGCGCCCGTAGGAATAGCCTCTTGGTTAGGCTGAGTTAAGCGAATATCATAGTTAGAAATAACATCTCCATTCGGGCCTTTTTGAGTGTCAATATAGCGAACATATGGAGCCTTAACTTTAGTGTGGTCAAGCTCAAAGCTTTCTGGACGAGGAGTCGGCTGATTGTTTTGATTTTCGCTCATTTTATCTTTCCTAACTTATATTCATGCGCAAAATATATGCGTAAATAACGATTACTAAATAATATTAGACGCTATTCTTGCCAAACACACATAAATGCGAATTTAAAAATATTTTTTATTGACTTATTAACTTATAAGACTTACATATACAGAATATACAGACTTACAAAGTAGAAGCATCAATAAGCTCACGCGTGTAACTATGTTTTGGATTAGTTAAAATTTGATTTACACGCCCCGATTCAACAACAACGCCATCTTTTAGAACAACAACACTAGACGCTAAATGCTGAATCATACCAAGATCATGGCTAACGAATACGCATGCCATATTAGGGCGATTTGCGCGAATCACATTAAAAGCATCTAAGATTCTTGTGCGTTCAGCAACATCGATTGCGCTCATTGGCTCATCCGCAACCAAAACTTTAGGATTATTGATTAGCGCTCTAGCAATCGCAACGCATTGAGCTTGTCCGCCCGAAAGCTCGCAAGGGTATCTTTTGCCAAAAACATTAGGATTTAATCCAACTAAATTCAAAACATCATCTACTTTAGAGTCAATAGCATGTGAATCAACATCACGTGAATCAACAATATTTGAGTCAGAACTCATGTTTTTACGCCATATTTCAAGCGGTTCAGCAACGCTTTTTCTAACTGTCCAACGCGGATCTAAAGCTGCAAAAGGATGCTGAAATACAAGCGAACATTGTCTTCTCATATTTGCGTAAGCAGAGTCTTTTAAACTTGATTTTTTAGCGTTTTCAACAGTGTCGACAACTTTGCCGCAATACTCTATTCTTCCTTCGCTTATTTCTTGCAATCCGAGCAAAGAGCGAATCAAAGTTGTTTTACCACTTCCCGATCCGCCAATTAAAGCTAAAGATTCGCCAACTTTAAGATTAAAGTCAACGCCTTTTAATGCTTCAACGCGGTTTTTTGAGCTTCCTAAAACAACGTGAACGTTTTTAGCTTTAAAAATGCAATCATCTTTAGAAGAATCATGCTTATTTGAATCATTCTTATTTAAATCGCTTTTACTATCAAAACTTAAATTATTCTTATCAAAACTCGAAGCATTTTTACTAAGACTTAAATTATTTTTACTAAGACTTAAAGCGCGCGCCGCAAGGACAAGCTGCTTAGTAGAGTGAACCTTAGGATTTTCTAGCAATTCACCAACACGCGCGCTATCGACTAATCGCCCAGAATCCAAAACATAGCAACGAGTAGCAGCGCGAGAAAGAACCGAAAAATCGTGAGTAACAAAAAGCATTGAAGCGCCCATATTATCAACTAAAGAAGTGAGCATATTCACAACATCTTTTTGTGTAACAGAATCAAGAGCAGTAGTCGGCTCATCCGCAAGAATCAACTTAGGGCAAGTTATAAGCGCTGTAGCAATCCCAACTCGTTGCATTTGACCGCCCGAAAGCTCAAAAGTGCGCTTATTTAAAATATTTGCGTTTAAACCAACTTTTTCAAGCATAACTTTAACGCGATTTTGAATATCGTCTTCGTCTAAATTGTAATGAAGCCTAAGAGGTAACGCGATTTGCTCGCTAACATTCATAATAGGGTTAAGAGCACGATCCGCTTGCTGAAAAACAACGCCAACATACTTGCCACGAATGTTTGCAAGCGCAGAATCGTTAGCGCCAACAGTTTGGGCATTGCCAACATGGCAAGAGCCAGTGATTTTGCAATTAGAAGGAACTAAGCCAATCGCAGCTCTTAAAAGCATTGATTTACCAGAGCCAGAAGATCCAACTAACCCAACGCGCTCGCCATCTTTAACGTTAAGTGAAACATCACTTAAAATGCGCGAAGATCCAATGCTAAGAGATAATCCTTTTACATCAAGACTCATTCTTAGACTCCCTATTTGCTGGATTTGTAACACTTCTTAAAACATCACCCAAAAGATTAAGAGCCAAAACTGTTAAAGTGACAACAAGACCAGGCCATAAAGCCGCAAGCGGATAAACATGAATCAAAGTAACCGAAGTAGAAAGAACACGACCCCAGCTCGGTACTCCCGATGGAACACCAACACCTAAATAAGTCAATCCGCTTTCCGCTAAAATAACAGTTCCTGCCGAAAGCGAAAGCTGAACGGAAGCAATAGGCAAAATATTAGGGAGAACATGCTTTAGTAGAACGTAACTTCTGCTAGCTCCATTAGAAATCGCGCAATCAACATAGTTGGACTTAAGAACAAGAACAGCACTTGGTCGCAAAATACGAGCAAGATTTAAGCCATATCCAAATCCGCATGCAAGCATAATTACAAGAACGGATGCTCCAAGAGGCACAGCAAGCATAAGCGCGATCAAAACTGTAGGAATGGAAATTAAAGCATCTACTGCCATAATGCTTACGGAACGAATTTTTTGAACGCGGCAAATCGTAAAACTAAAAATCACAAACCCAACAACGCTCGCAATCGCAACCGTTGAAATAACAAGCAAAATCTCTACTCTAGAACCAGCCATAAGCCAACTAAGCATATCTGCACCCGTGCCATCTGTGCCAAGCCAATACTTTAGCGAAGGCTTTTGCCATACCTGGTATCCGTTTGTTTCTAGAAGAGAATAAGGCGTCCACACAAAAGAAAGAGCAGCTACAAAAATCCACAAGCACAAAATAATGCAAACGAATTTTCCAGTAACTCCGCGCCAAATGCGTCTTAAAAACTTAATCATTGTTTGAAGCACTCCCCACTTGAATCACTGCTCGAATCATTCACTACTCGAATCTTGGCTAAGTCTTGAATCCAGCAAACGATGCAACACGTCAATCGCAAAACCAACAAGCAAGAACAATGCAGAAAGCATAAAAAGATTGCCTTGAACAGATATAAGATCTCGCAAACCAACATCTCTCACAAGACCCATACCCATTCCAGGAAGCGAAAACAGATTTTCAATAACCATTACGCCCATAATCATATGCGCAAAAGTCAAGCCGATTACGGATACAAGCTGCGGCAACGCTAATCGCAAGCCAACTCGCCAAATCATTTGCTTTTTAGTCATTCCACAAGCCATAGCTTGCAAAGCAATGTCACTATTAGAAATCTGCTCTAATGATGCTGCAGTGTAACGCATAAAACCAGATCCAACAATAATGCCAACTGTTAGCGCTGGAAGAATCAAAGACAAAAATGCGCTACCAAAATCTCGCCAGCCGTCTGTTGGAAAACCTTGAGTAGGGAAAAACTCCACCAAACCAATGCCCTTGCCAAAAATCATGATTAAAATCATTCCGCCCCAAAGAGCTGGAACAGATCCTGCTGTAATAGCACAAAACCTTGCGACTACTTGCGAAGCCTTACCAGAATGCAAAACTTGCAAGCATCCCAGAGGAATACCAATTGCGAGCGCAATTAAAAGTCCAAGGAAAATAAGTGGAAAAGTTATACTAGCACGCATGGCAATAGTGGATGCAACGGAGCGGCCCGTAAGCATTGAAACACCAAAATCGCCTCTAAAAACGCCAAAAATCCACTCTAAATATTGAACGAAAAGGGGCTTGTTTAATCCTAAATCGCGTCTTAATTGCTCAACTTTTCCATCTGGCGCATTTAAGCCAGCCATAACTTGAGCAACGTCTCCAGGTAAAACTCTAAGAGCAAGAAATACGATTGCAGAAATAAATAGCAGCGCTACAAAAAACAACGCGATGCGTTGAAGAATCATGCGCTTCATACAAACCCCTTACTTAATCTAGTGTTCCCTATAGTGTTCCCTATTTTGTAGCTTTACGAGCTAGTTTGAGCAACATTTTCGGTAAATCGCTCGCGCGGATTAGCCGCGCTCACGTCTTCGCTTGCGTTGAAAGCACACTGTGCTTTCAACTTGAGCAAGCTCAGCGCTCCGAATTGCCTTCGCGCCCGCATTTGTTCCCTTTTTTACCTAAATGGTAAACAAACTCGTGAAAGTGTTCCTGCTTTTGTTTACCGAATGAGCCAAAACGTAAACAAAAGCAAGAAAAAAGAAACAAACGCGGGCAATTTTTCAGAGCAAATCAGCTAAGTCTAGAGCAAATCAGCTAAGTCGCAAGTTGTATAGCGGCAAAAGAACTTGATTAATGTCAAAAGGCATGCCTTCAAGATTCTTTACCTTAGCTGTAACAACCTTATAATTAAGCAACCAATCTGCAGGAGCATCCTTGCTAACGATTCTCGCAGCCTTGGCAAGAAGCTTATTAGACTCCTTAGTATTCGCGCAAAGCATTGCCTTAGCGTACAAATCCTGAACCTGCTTATTGTTGTAACCGTAGTAATATTTAGGATCTGCCCATTGTCCAAAATCATGGCTTTCATTGTGATCTACCATAGACAAATCGTAGTTTTTATTGTTATAAACGTCGTGAAGCCAAGTAGTAAATTCTACAATGTTTACCTTCAGATCAATGCCAATCTGCTTTAGCTGAGACCTCAACTGGTCACCAAGTTGCGTTCCATAAATATTCGGGTACGTAAGTGAAAGATGCAAAGGATTTGATTCACTAAAACCAGCTTCCTTCATCAATGACTTAGCGCGCTTAACATCATGAGTGTAAATATTAGTCAAATCCTCATAACCTGGGTCAAGAGAAGGAATTGGACCACCCAACAAAGCATCCGTGCCTCCGCGTGAAGCAATAATTTGCTTATGGTCAATCGCATATCGAATCGCTTGGCGCACGCGCTTATCTTTAGTTCGTTCACCATTCATGTTCATAGCAAGCACAAATTTATCGGTGCTGTTTCCAGCTTTAACCACATAGCGCTTTGTATCCGCTTTAAAAGTCTTAGCAAGCTGACCGGAAATAGGCGCCAAAGCTTGAACAGCTCCAGAAGAAAGCGCATCTACAGCAGCAACATCATCCACAAAGTAGCGAACAACAACTTTTGATGTTCTAGGCTTATTAATACCCTTGTAGCATGGATTTGCCTTTAACACAACGCGGTCATTCGGTACAAACTTTTCTACCAAATACGGGCCAGATCCAACAGCTTGAGTTTTAGCATCATAATTCGCAAGCTTATCGAAGACTAATCCAGCTCTAGAGCACAATGCCCACAAAAGTTTTGCGTTTGGTTCTTTAAGCTTGATTTCAAACGTGTAATCATCCTTAGCTTTAGCGGATTCAACTTTTCCAACCATGTTTGATCCGCGATACTTCTTTGCAACAAGCTCGTTAAAAGACCACTCAGCATCTTTAGCCGTAAGCTTGTGCTTGTTAGAAAACACGACTCCCTTACGCATGTGGAACGTGTACTTTAAGCCATCTTTGCTAATTTCCCAACTCTTTGCAAGTGATGGAACAACCTGATTTTTAGTATTTCTAGCTACAAGACCTTCATACACGTTTCCAATCAACAACTGCTCTAAGGAAGAGCCAGATTGATTACGAATATCAAGATTTGTAGGAGCAAGTTTTAGTCCAATTGACACAATTTTATTTGACACTTGTGTAGAGGAAGTTTGACTTGCAGGATTTTTTTGCGGACCTGTAAACGTTGCAATAATAGCGCTAACCACCGCAATTACTACGATTGCTACAGAAACAAGCCAGAATTTTCCTAAACCACGCTTATTAGTTTTATATCCCCTTTTAGACGCAGCGTTAAGCGAAGCATCTGTACTAGAACTAAATTGCGATTGTTCTGCGTTTTCTTGCCCATAGAATTTATCGGTCGCGTCGTTATTGTACGCGCCATCTTTGGGTTCTTTGTTATCCATCCAACAAACCTTTCTGGATTGTAATTAGATACATTATTTATATTTAATTTATATTTATTCTGTTTTACAGCTCGTCGCTTTATCTAGCTGCAACTTTCGCAACCATAAAGTCAACGGCAAACACAATCGTATCCGATTCACAAGTCAAACAAAGATGCGGTGAGTCTAAACAACACATTGCATATTTACATTGCATATTTACATGATTTTTCAGATATTTTAAGCCTATTTTATTGCCATATATCCTACGAATGTGGTTAAATGCCAACAGACGTAAACTTGCAAACGTGCGCAAAATCCTAAAAAGATTAGAATCACGCTAGCTTGCATATTAACAAAATACATACGTTTAATAGCATATGTTTAATAGATGCATGAAAATGTGTAGTATAACACTGTACAACATAAAAATGCGTTTAATAGGTTTAGTAAAAAGCGAGGAATAATGGCTGAGAACCTGAATACTACAGTAACCGTGAACGAATCCTCGGATCCGCAAAATAAAGGCAGCGAGGACCGCACTGCTCTAAATCGCCAGCTTGCACAAATGCTTAAAGGCGGCGTAATTATGGACGTTACTACTCCAGAGCAGGCACGAATTGCTGAAGATTCTGGAGCTTGCGCAGTTATGGCGTTAGAGCGCATTCCTGCTGATATTCGCGCAGCTGGCGGCGTATCTAGAATGAGCGATCCAGCTATGATTCACGGAATTCAAGAAGCTGTGTCTATTCCTGTTATGGCAAAATGCCGTATCGGTCACTTTGTTGAAGCGCAGGTACTTGAGGCTATTGAGATCGATTACATTGACGAAAGCGAAGTGCTTAGCCCAGCAGACGACGTTTACCACATTAACAAGCGCGATTTTGCTGTGCCTTTCGTTTGCGGCGCTAAGGATTTGGGCGAGGCTTTGCGCAGGATTAACGAAGGCGCTTCCATGATTCGTACTAAGGGTGAGCCTGGAACTGGAGACGTGATTCAGGCAGTACGCCACATGCGCATGATGAATTCCGCAATTCGTAAGCTTACAAGCATGCGCGAGGATGAGCTTTTTGAGGAAGCTAAGACTTTGCGCGTGCCTTTCGATCTCGTAAAGTACGTTGCACAAAACGGCAAGCTTCCTGTTGTTAACTTCGCTGCTGGCGGTGTTGCTACCCCTGCAGATGCTGCTTTAATGATGCAGCTTGGTGCTGAAGGCGTGTTCGTTGGCTCTGGCATCTTTAAGTCTGGAGACCCAGCAAAGCGCGCTGCTGCAATCGTTAAAGCTGTGACTAACTACAAGGACGCTAAAATGATTGCTAAGCTTTCCGAGAATTTAGGCGAAGCAATGGTTGGCATTAACGAGCAGGAAATCAAGCTTTTAATGGCTAATCGCGGCGAGTGATTGAGGCGAATGATTTTGGCAGACTCACCTACTACTACTTCTAACTGCGCGCACACTGTAGCAGTTTTAGCTGTTCAAGGAGCTTTTCTTGAGCATCGCTTAATGCTAGAAAAACTTGGCGCGCGCGTTATTGAGCTTCGTCAAGCACGCGATTTAGAGCAATCTTTTGACCGCCTTGTTTTGCCTGGCGGCGAAAGCACTGTGCAAACTAAGCTTCTTAAAGAGCAAAATATGCTCGAACCTTTGCGCGAGAGAATTGCAAACGGAATGCCTGTTCTTGGCACTTGTGCAGGCTTGATTTTGCTTGCAAAAAACGTGGAAGGTAACGAAGTTAGCGGATTTGGCACGCTAGACGTTACTGTTAAGCGCAACGCTTACGGCCGCCAGCTTGGAAGCTTCCACTACGAATCTGAGTTTGGAAATCTTGGCAAAGTGCCGATGACATTTATTCGCGCGCCTTATATTGTGCAAGTCGGTCCTAATGCCGAAACTCTTGCAACAGTAGATGGCAACGTTGTGGCTGCTCGTCAAGGAAATCAAATCGGAACAGCTTTCCACCCAGAGCTTGACGAAGACACTAGAATCCATCAGCTCTTCTTAGATTTGTAAATATCTTAGATTTGTAAATAAATGTGGCACTTAAATCACTTGTTTAAGTGCCACATTTATGATTAAAACACTATTAAAACGCCATTAAACCGCTATTTTACCTCAAAAATCGCGTATCCAAAGGCTCCAAGAGCATGATTTTGAGCATCATAATTGTAGCTAATAATCGGCTCACAATCAGGCAAAGCACTAAACGAATCATTAGATTCATTGAACGCATTTAAAGCCACAACAACGCGCTTAGAATCAGTTGCTCGCGCAAACACAAACTTTCCGCGCTCATCATAGTCAAGAACCCTAAAATTGCCATGAATAAAGCAATCGTTGCTTCTACGTAATTTTATGAGTTCGCGGAACAAATCGCGATTATCCTTTACAGGATTTTCCCAAGGCATAGGTGCGCGATAATCACACTCTTCAAAACCAACTACACCAAGCTCATCACCGTAGAACACGCTTGGAGCTCCAACAGATGTAAGCAAACAAAGCTCAGCCAAGCGGAATCGCTTATCTACCGTAGAAAAGTCGCAAGCATCCGAAGAGCTTTGAGTACACAAGCTTCTAAAGCGACTAACGTCATGGCTATCAAGCAAATTCAATTGACCTTGAACAATCGGGAATGGGTATCTTAAAAGCATATCTACAAATCGACTATTAAACTCGCGCGCATTAATCTTGCCAAAAGCAAAGAAATCGCGGCAAACTTTGCGGAATTCGTAGTTCATAGTGGAGTCAAACATGTCTCCTTGCAGCCAACGCTCAGAATTCTCCCAAATCTCCGCAATTAGCACACTATCTTTTTTAGTCTTTTTAGCAACAGCGCGGAAGGCACGCCAAAAGTCTTTATCAACCTCATTAGCAACATCCAAACGCCAACCGTCAACATCAAAATCTTCAAGCCAATAGCGGCAAACGTCCATAAAATAGTCGCGAACTTCGGGATTAGAAGTATTGAGCTTTGGCATTTTACGCTCATACGCAAAACACGTATAGTTTGGGCGCTGACCATCTTGAGGGCGCACAACAGGGAACTTTAATCCATAGAACCAATCCTTGTATCGCGAATTTTCACCATTTTTAACAACATCGTCAAACGCGAAGAAATACCAACTAGAATGATTAAAAACGCCGTCAATAATTATGTGCATGCCGCGATTATGAACCTCGCTAACAAGCTCCCTAAAATCGTCATCCGTTCCCAAATTAGGGCAAACGTGGTAATAGTCAAGAAGATCGTAACGGTGGTATTCTGCAGCTTTAAAAATAGGATTTAAATACAGGCAATTAAAGCCCAAATCCTCAATATAATCAAGATTTTCTATTATGCCTCTAATTGTTCCACCCAAACGAGTGTGCAAAGTTTGACCAGTTTTCTCATCAAAATAATCTTTTGCTGTGCAACTTATGCCACGCTTAGAATCTGCAAAACTATCTGGGAAAATGTTGTAAACAACAGCCTCTTTAAGCCAATTGGGAACGTCGCTAATCTCCTCGCGGCGAATAAATGGGAACTGGTAGACTTCTGTACGATCTTCTGGAAAATCAGTCGCAATAGTATCGGCGTACAGATACAAGCGCTCATCCGCATCTTGCATCTCAAAGTAATAACAAACTCTATCCAAATCGCTGCTTATATTTGCTTCATAGTAGTCAAAGTAATCGTCGCTCGCAATCTTTTCCATTTTCAGCGTGCGGAACTTATCTAACGGAGTCAAATCAACGCGATTTCCGTAATGCAAAACGCATGAACAAAGATTATTCTTTGCTGCACGCAAGCGAATTGTTAAACAATATTCTGCCGTAGAATACGCATATTGTGAAAGTGGTCGGTGCAATATTGCTTGACGATTTATCATTTACATTTCCTTTCTAGCCTCGCTGCCATTGTTTTCGACTTTATCACCTACTCTTCTACACCGCTACACTTTGATTGTGACTCGCCGAGAGAGCGAAAAAAATCGAGAATCTCAGTGTCTAAGCAATACGTAATTGTTCAAGCATGTAAGAGGGCTGGGTGATTCTTGGTCGAACAATATAAGAGCGGCGCCGATACCAAATAATCCAATGAGTCACCACTACAAACAAACTTCAACCCAAAAAACAAAATCAAAACCAAATCGGAACAACCGCAACAACAACCAACACACAAAAGGCAGAGCGTTGTGAGACAAGAATTAGCCAGCCCTCGCGCAACACCAAGTAAGGAAAGCTTGTAAAAGCCCGCAACGGACCTAGCATTAATGTAGTATTGCTCTAAAGATGCGCATACTTAAGTTTGGCAACACACAAACACAACGGAGGCGAATATGCTTTTAGCAGTCGATATTGGAAACACGAATATTGTGCTTGGATTCTTGGAGAACGGCAAGATTGTTGGCACGTATAGAATGACTACAAAAGCAAATCACACTTCCGACGAATACGGCATTATGATTACGCAATTCTTAAATCTTAGCGGTTTTAGCGTAAACGATGTTGAAGATGTTATCGTTGCTTCGGTTGTCCCAAAAGTTATGCACTCGTTCCGCGCAAGCATTGTTAAGTTTTTGCAAATCGACCCTATGATTGTAGGCCCTGGCGTAAAAACTGGCGTAAATATTCGCATTGACGAGCCACGCTCTTTGGGCGCTGATTGCTTAGCGGATTGCGTTGGCGCGTTTTACGAATACGGCGGGCCTGTATTAGTTATCGATTTTGGCACGGCTACCACCTATAACTATGTTGATAAAAGCGGCGCAATTACTTGTGGACTTATTTGCACGGGAATTAGTGCGGCGGCTGCAGCTCTATGGGATAATACTGCTCAGCTTCCAGAAGTTGAGATTTCTCGCCCTAAATCCGTTCTTGCAAAATCAACTCGTCCTGCTATGCAAGCTGGATTGTATTACAGCTTCCTTGGGGGCATTGAGCGCACAATTGAGCAGTTCAAAATAGAGATAAATGAACCTTTTAAGGTTGTTGCTACAGGAGGCTTGGGGCGACTTTTTGAAAAAGACGTTGACTCTATTGATTATTACGATTCAAATTTGATTTTTAAAGGAATGTACGAGATTTATAGACGAACGATCGGCTGCTAGCGACTTTTCCTTTGGATTACAGACCTAAAGTGCATAAGTCTAGCGCACAACAAAACCCTGATTATACCCGTATTCTTTCAAGTCTTTTTTCCAAAGATTAATACCATCTTTAAGACTAATTTTAGGACCAGGGTCGTCTGGAAGTTGAAAATCCTTACCATCGTCTTGTTTAATGCCTGCATCAATCATCGACTGCACTGTTAAACGTGCTCTTGATTTTCTGTTCCAATCATAGGCCAAACCGACTGTGAAACGAAAATCGCTACGAGAATATACTTCAAACGGCAAATATTTGTAGCCTGTATCTACATGATTTGCTGCATCTGCAAAAATACGGTTGAATTGTTGTCCTCCGAAATATGGCACATCGATTCCGCGAGAATCACGAACCATTGTTTTGTTTAGAAACGATTTGTCTCTAAGAGTCACAACGTCTGCTGGGAATGCTCCAGATAAAACTCTTTCTTTAATACCAGTCTGATCATGGCATACAAAATTCACAAAACGCATCGCGGCTTCAGGCTTGCGACTAGACTGAAGGACGCTTAGAGCAGATCCTCCCATTTGCGCATTATCATTGTTTCCATTCATAGTTGGAACTCTCGCTACACGCCACAATCCTGCTCCGCCTGGAATATCATGCATAAGAAGCGATGTCATCCATGCTCCGGCAAAAACAGATGCAACACTGCCAGAACCGACTGCATTTTTCCAAGCTGGAGTCCAAGTTGTTAGTCTTGTATCAACCAAATCTTCGTCAATCATTGACTGCCAGAATTTGGTAAAGTCTTTTGTCCCTTTGTCTTTACTTAAGCGAACTGTAACGGTTTTACCATCGTGAGAAGTTATAAAAGGTCTTCCTCCTGCAAGCCAAATCATAGCGTTATAAAAACTAGCATCTCCAGAATCTGCAGCAATATAAACGCCAATATTTTTTAATTTTCTTGCAGCATGTAGATAATCCTTCCAGGTGTGAATTTGCGTAGCATCCACACCTGCTTGGTTGAATACGTCTTGATTATAAAACCATGCTAAGGGACCTGAATCCATTGGCAATCCATAAACTCGTCCTCCTAGTTGAACAGAAGACCATGTGCCTGGCGTATAGAATGTTTGAGTTCCTTGAACGCGATTTGTAATATCCAAAAGTTGTCCGCTAACCGCGTATTGTGGCAAAGCGTGATATTCAAGCTGAGCGACATCCGGCATACCGTAGCCGTCTTGAATAGCGCTGTTAAGATTGTTGTATCCGCTTGTATCTTTAACACTAACGCGAATATCTGGATTTCGTTTCTCAAAATCTGCCGCAATCCGCTTCATGCTTGGTTCCCAAGACCATACTGTTATTTTTGTTCTAGAATCAACAGATCCGCATGACGCACAAAAAGCAACAATAAAAACGCATGTAATCGCAGAAATTACGCGCTTTATATTACGAACAAAAACGCGGTTTATATTACGGTTTATATTACGCATAACAAAACAACCAAAATTCTGCTTGCGACTTTTCTGCGGGCTTCTTGCACACATAATATTCACTGCTATTCTACAGTTACAGATTTTGCAAGATTCCTAGGCTTATCAACGTCATAGCCTTTAAGCTTTGCCATATTCATAGCAAAAAGTTGTAATGCTACAACATCTACTAAAGGACTTAACAACGTTGGGCATTTAGGGCGCCAGAACACAATATCTGCGTAACGCTCAGCGTCTGGATCACCATCTTCTGCAACCGCAATCGTAAACGCTCCGCGAGCCTTAACTTCTTCAATTCCCGAGATTACTTTAGCGTGTAAAACGTCTCTGCCTCTAGAAGATGGCACTATAACAACAACTGGCTCGCCTTTGTCTACTAGAGCTATCGGGCCATGCTTTAATTCTCCTGCCGCAAAACCTTCTGTAAACGTGTACGCAATCTCTTTTAGCTTTAATGCGCCTTCTAAAGCAACTGGGTAGCCAACATGCCTGCCAAGGAACAGGAACGATTTTGCGTCTATTGTTTTCTTTGCGGCTTGCATAATCGAATCAGCTTGCGTATCTAAAACGTTTTGGATTTTATCTGGCATTTCTTTAAGCTGAGACACAATTTGCTGAATCTCATCCCTGTACATTGTTCCCTTGACTTGAGCCAAATAAAGCCCAAGCATGTATGCTGCCACGATTTGCGCAACAAATGCTTTTGTAGAAGCAACTGCGATTTCTGGGCCAGCATGAGTGTAAAGTACAGCATCCGATTCTCGCGGAATACTCGAGCCTTGAGTGTTGCATATTGCAAGCACGCGGCTACCCTGCTCGCGCGCGTGCCTTAACGCCATTAACGTGTCCATTGTTTCGCCAGATTGAGATATTGCGACAACAAGCGTTCTATGCGTTAAAATTGGGTCCCTGTACCTAAATTCGTGAGCCAACTCCACTTCTACTGGCACGCGCACCCAATGTTCGATCGCATATTTTGCAACTAATCCAGCGTAGCTTGCTGTTCCACAAGCCACAACTATTATCTTGTCGATTGATCGCAAAATATCTTGACTAATCCTAACTTCGTCAAGAATAATGTTCCCTTTTGCGTCAAATCGTCCTCGTAAAGTATCAGCTACAGCATGCGGATCTTCGTGGATTTCCTTATCCATAAAGGAATCCCATCCGCCTTTTTCTACCGCAGAAGCGTCCCAGTCTACTGTAAAACAACTAGGGTTTTCAATCTCGTTGCCGTCAAAATCTGTAAGAAGAAGCTCTGCTTTTTTGTTTCCTTCTATATCACCTATTAAAACAGCTTGATCTTGACCAACTTCAAGCACTTTATCTGTGTATTGAACAAAAGCTGCAACATCAGAGCCCAAGAAATACTCATTATCTGAAACACCTACTACAAGCGGCGAATCGTGACGAACAGCGGCAACAATACCAGGCTGTCTAACATCCACTGCAAGTAGAGTAAAAGCTCCTTTAAGAATTTTTGCAACTCGTCTTATTGCTTCAAAAAGATCTGGTTTACCAGTTTCTTCAATTATTTGATTCGCGATTTTTCCAAGCGCTTTTGCTGCAACTTCCGTATCTGTTTGAGACGAAAACTCTATGCCTTCTTTTTGCATTTGTTCTTTAAGGCTAATAGCGTTTTCAATAATACCGTTATGAATAAGAGCGATTTTTCCGTCTGCACTAGTATGCGGATGCGCGTTTAAATCACAAGGAGCGCCATTCGTAGCCCATCGAGTGTGACCGATTGCCACGCTCGCTTCTGGCATTGGATTAGCTTCTATATCTTTTCTTAAAACAGCTAAGCGACCAGCTTTTTTGCGTACGCATATAGAATCCATTCCTGGAGCAGCAAGCGCTACTCCAGATGAATCATATCCGCGATATTCTAAGCGTTCTAACCCATTTAAGCAAACTTCTAAAGGCTTTGCGCAAACTGTGCCAAAACCTGCATATCCTACAATGCCACACATAATTTTCTATTGTACGTTATAAAACGTGCGTGTTTCTACACATGTCGAAAATATGCAAAAATCTTATTAAAATACGCGAAAAATACTTGCAAAATATTTATATAAAATACTTGCAAAACACTTATAAAACGTGATGTAGAAAATCTTTAAATCTTTCTGTTTGTGGGCAATCTATGATTCCTGAAGTACCACATTCAACAACTTTTCCGCCGTCCATGAACACAACTTGATCTGCAACTTCTCGAGCAAAGCCAATCTCGTGAGTTACGACAATCATTGTCATTCCATCATTAGCTAAATCGCGCATAACGTTAAGCACTTCCCCAACTAGTTCTGGGTCTAATGCAGACGTAGGCTCGTCAAAAAGCATTATTTCTGGTTTCATTGCGAGCGCACGCGCAATGGCAACTCGCTGCTGCTGACCGCCCGAAAGCTGAGAAGGATAATGGTCTAATCTATCTGCCATTCCGACACGTTCAAGTTCTTTAATTGCTAAATCGCGTGCAGCGGTTTTGTCCATGTGTAAAACATGAACTGGCGCTTCCATAACGTTTTCAATAGCAGTCATATGTGGGAATAAGTTAAAACGTTGGAATACCATGCCTAGCTTTGCGCGTTGCGCTGCAATTTCATTGTCGTTTAACGCTTGCAATGCTTCTTTACCGTTATGTATAACGGTTTTTACGCCAATGCGCTCGCCATAAATCGTGATTTTACCAGACGTAATTTTTTCTAGCTGATTTATCAATCGCAATAGGGTTGATTTTCCACTTCCAGAAGGACCAAGTATGACTGTTACACTTCCTGGATTAACAGTCATGTCAACTCCCTTAAGGACTTGAAGATTGCCGAAGGACTTGTGTAAATCTTTTATGACTACTGCTGGAGTATCACTTTTAGTACCATTTTGGTTTTGTGTATCAACCGTTAAAATATCAGTCATTTTTCCTCAAATCTAATTACGATTATATAAAATTTGTAATTTTTACGCGGTTTATGCGTTATATGTTTATGCGTTAAAACCTAACATTGTTGCATTATTGCGACCTTTTACAGCGTCACTATTCGCTTTAATCGCATTATCTCCACGCTTTGCAGCATTAGAGTTAATTTGAGCATTGTTTACAATGTCTTTTGCTTCAAATCCTTTACCAAAATGCTTTTCTAACATAACTTGAAAAACCATCAAAATAGACGTAATAATTAAATACCAAATGCTAGCAACTATAAGCAACGGAATTGGCTTATAAATACGATTTGCTACAGCATTTGTGGCAAACTGAAGCTCTAAGGTAAAAGGCACAGCTAAAACCAAAGACGTAGTTTTAAGCATACCAATAGTCTCATTGCCCAAAGGTGGAACGATAATGCGCATAGCCTGAGGCAAAACAACCCTGCGCATAGTCAAAGACCTGCCCATGCCAAGAGCTTGAGCTGCCTCAACCTGACCAGCATCAACAGCTTCTAAACCAGCACGAACAATCTCCGACAAATACGCAGCCTCATTAAGCGACAAGCCAATAACTGCAGCGTTTAAAGAAGTCATAACAACGTTGGAATCAATGGAGAAAAACTCAACGGATGTAAATGGAATGCCCATACTCAATTTAGGAACAAGTACAGCAAACATTCCCCAAAATACTAGCTGCGTATAAACTGGTGTACCCCTAAAGAACCAAATAAAGAACCAGCTTACGGCTCGAAGAACAGGGTTTACAGACTTACGCATCATTGCTAATCCTATGGCAAGAACAATTGCAATAATCATAGATAAGAATGTGAGTATTAGCGTCCAAGCAATGCCTGTAAGAACATTGTCGCTTATTAGATAAATGCCTACAATATTCCACTCAAAACGCGGATTTGTGATAATTGAATAAATCAAAGAGCAGGCGATTATTGCTACTATTACGCCAGCTACAATCGGTCCAGGGTTCTTTACTGGTAGAATCCGATCACCATCAGAGTTTTGCGAAAGCTTCTTACTCGCATTGTTAAACATATTTTCTCCATTAACATTTTAAATTGTCACATATGTGAATAATAACTAGCGGATTATTAACTAGCAATTAACGCACTTGCGATGCACAAATATATTAAATACAAATAAGGCGTGCGATTTTCACTATACTAATAGCTACAAACGCACGCCAAATTTAAGATCAAACTTCTGGATTTACTTGCGCTTCCTTAATGGCAACGTTTTCAACACCCCACTTCTTTAGAATGTCATTATAAACGCCATTCTTCATAAGCTTATCTATTGCAGCCTTAATGAGCTTTAACATCTTAGCGTCGCCCTTTTTAACCGCCGCTCCCATTGGCTCGGAATCATTGCTGCTTTCAAGAATCTCTAGCTTTCCATCGTTCTTTATTGCAGCATAACCAGCTACAGGAGTGTCAGCATACATAACGTCTGCACGACCAGAGAGTAATGCTGTAGTAGCATCTGTCTGCTCTTTAAAGCTCATGATTTCTAGTGGCTTATCATTATTTGCCTTGCACTGCTTTTTGGCTTCTTCCATAATTGGCTCGCCAACAGTGCCTGTTTCTAATGTAACTTTTTTGCCGCAAAGATTCTTTGGATCTACCTTAGTTGGGTTTCCTTTGCGAACTTCAAAAGATAAGCCAGCGTTTGCGTACGTCACGAAGTCAACGGACTTCATACGTTCAGCGTTTACAGTAAAACCAGAGATTCCAACGTTATACTTGCTTCCGATTGCTGGAATAATGGAATCAAACTGAGCATGCATAATCTTCGCTTTTAAGCCCATCAATTTTGCTAAAGCTTTAGAGAAGTCGATTTCGTAGCCGACTGGTGTTTTTCCATCTGCAGCGAAGAACTCTGCTGGAGCATAGCTAACGTTTACACCAACTGTTAATTCGCCAGTTTTTGCAACGCTTTCTGGAACGAGTTTTGCAATCTCTTCATCTTTTTGAACTTTGCTTACATCGTAGCTGCGTGCCACATCTGGATCTGCTGCTTTAGAATCAGCTGGACCGCACGCGCAAGTGCATCCAATTAATGCAAGAGTTGCAATTGCTGCAATAGGCTTAATTGACTTAAAAATCTTATCCGACTTAAGCATTTCCTTCTCCTGTTCAATATTTCAGTCTTAAACAACTAATAACTTATAATTTACAGTGATGTGCATAACTATACACTATATCGCTACTAAATTGCGATTACTAAAATGCAAAAACTGAATATTCATAAATTGCCATACATGAATATGCTAAAAATCAGCAAAAAATAACGAATTACAAAATCAAAAACCGTATATTATTCGTAAAAATGAATAATATACGGCGTGTCGCAATACAATCACAAACAGCAAATCACCTAGATTGCATATTCTTGTATCGCATAGCGCGCAATGCCTCGCGCTTATCTTGTTCCTCTCGCAATGCCTGCCGCTTATCGTACTCTTTTTTGCCTCGCGCCAAAGCAATCTCAACTTTAGCGTAGCTGCCTTTAAAGTAAATCCTCAAAGGCACAATAGTGTAACCTTTAGCTTCAATTTGCCTAGAAAGTTTAGCAATTTGAATCGCATGAAGAAGCAACTTACGCTTGCGCTTAGGAGCATGATTATTCCACGTGCCATTTAAATATTCAGGAATATTTGCGCCTTCTAGCCAAATCTCACCACGTCTATCAATATTCACAAACGCCTCAGCTAAAGAAGCGCGGCCTTCTCGCAAAGACTTAACCTCTGTGCCAGTAAGAGCAATACCTGCTTCATAGCAATCTTCAATCGCATAGTCGTGATTTGCTTTTTTATTTCTTGCAACAGTTAAAGTACCATCTGAACCAGGTTTTTTATCCAAATTACACCAGCCTAAATAGAATCATAAAAATTAAAATTTAGTAGTGAACATACTCATAATTGCCAGCATTACGAATAGTCCTATAAGACGGGAATGTTGCGAAACCAACGCCACCTTCGGAAATCAGTACCGAACCGTCCGAATTAACGCGTTCAACAACAGCAACATGTCCATATGTAGGATCTGATCCAGCAGCTCCTCTAGCAAATACCATAACAGCGCCAACGTGTGGAGTGCGGTTAACCAAATACCCAAGTCTACGCCCAGAATTCGCCCAATCAGCACCGTTGCCCATAAAGGATCCTACTGGAAGACCAAGCTGAGATCTGCGCAAATACGCCCAAAGTGTGCATTGACGAGCTGGATAGGCAGAACCTCCAGCTGTGTTACCAGTATTATGCCCGTAGCAATTGCCAGAACCAGCAGGACAATTCCCAGGAACCGCGTAATTCATACCATTTGCGGCACCATTAGAAAGCGGTAGTGCAGGCAAGGAAGGAGTATTCCATCTGCCACCGCCTCTAAGCTGTTGACGATTACCATTATTAGGATTCATGCGAGCTGCAGCAGTAGCAGCTAAAGCCCTAGCTTGAGCGTCAATTTGTGACTTCAAAGCAATTATTTCAGCAGCTTCGCGAGCATCTTGAGAAGTAAGACTATTCTTTTGACTCTCTAACTGCTTTCTTAGAATAGTTCCTTGATCTCTTAAAGACTGAAGAGAACGCTGCTTTTCACTGGCAGCCTTAGCCGCAGCCTGGGCACTTTGCGCCTCAGAATCAGCTTTTGCTTTTAACTTTTGAATCTCTGTTTCAATAGCAGCTAAGCGCTGACGTCTATTCATAGAATTATTCAAAGTCACAGCAGCATCATTTGCAGCATTTGCTTCGCTACGTGCAACAGCAGCTTCTGATTGAAGTTTTCCAACAAACTGCTCAGTAGTAGTGGAGTTAGTCACCATTGCCATTACGTTAGAAGCATTGGAGCCATGGAAACTTTTGCGAGCAAGTTGAGCTACAGCAGCCTTTGCATCATCGAAATCTTCGCCAGTCTGCTTGATTTTTTCTTCCAAATCGCGTTTGTCTTTTTGTGCAGATTGCAAACGCTGATTTGTTGATTCAACAAGACTCATAGCTTGTTGAGCTTGCTCCTGAGCTTGCTGAGTAGCACGGACTTGATTAGGGATTTGATGCTCGTTTAAATCATTAAGCTCTAGAATTTTATCAGCAAGCTGTTTATTTACTCCAGCAAGACGCTTTTTAAGAGCAGCATTACTTTGAACTTTCCTGTTGTAATCTTGCATGGTAACGGCATCAGCGCGTAGTGGCTGGTAAGCATATAAGGTAATACCAGCGGAAAGCATAAGAATGCTGCTTGCAATCGCGCTTGCAACAGTGCGCTTACAATATTTTGCATGGCATTTCTTGCTTTCCATATTTACTTCCCTTTCAAGTAGAAAATTCAAACACAACTAATGCGAATTATACATTGAAAATTCTATTATCGATAAAATTTTTTTATTTATGATTTTTTATTTATGATTTTTTAATGTTCATAATTTATTGATAATTTAAATTTTGCTTTTATATTTACGCTTGAAGATATCTTCTGAGTGCAGCCGCGGAGGCGACTATTGAAAGTAGCACAGCTCCAAGAACCAGCACTGGAACTGTCATCCAAACAGTTGTTTGATTTACAAATGGCATCCAACGAACGTTTTGTGCAAGCCAATCTGTAATAAACACTTTAACAACAACGCTTAGTGCACACCCAGATAGTAGGGATCCCATAAGGGACGCAAAAGCACCTTCTAAAATAAATGGCATGCGAATTGTCCAATTAGACGCGCCCACAAGTCGCATAATCTCCGTCTCTTGTTTTCTAGAGGCTGCAGACATACGAATAGTTGTACCGGTTAGCATAATCGCAACAACAACCATAACTGCAGCAAGCACAATAGTCACAGCCGTAGCATGATTCAAAACGCTAAACACTGGGTCAAAAATTTGTCTTTGGTCTACTACTTCCTCAACACCATTTCTGCCAGAAAGAACTTCTGAAACAACCTGATATTTGGTTGGATTTGTAAGCTTTAGTCGCAAAGAATCTTGCATATCAGCAGCTGTTAAAGTACGCCCCTGATATAAGCCATTAGGATATTGCTTAAGAAAAGTATTCTTGTAAAATTCGCTTCTACTAACATAAGTGATATTCGAAACATCATCACCTAACTCTTGGTTAATAATGTTCTCCAATTTTACAATTTCTTCTTTAGTAGGAGCTTTTCCAGAAGCACAGGATGCTGACTGACTTGTACCGTCTGGGCAAAGCCATGCTACAACTTCTACCTTGTCATACCAATCGCCTTTGGCTTTTGTGATTTGCGCTTGCATAAGAACAGATGCGCCTATAAACAAGAACGATATGAATGTAACGAGCATTACCGAAACAATCATAGAAACGTTTCTGCGCAAGCTAATCCACGTTTCTGAGAATATGAACCGCAATCGCATCACTCGTCTCCTTCGTTCTTAAGATTTTCGCTTTTACTGGCTTCAGATTTACTTTTTTCATCGGATTCTTTAGATTCAATATAATCGTCAGTTTCGCTTGGATTCTCGCTTGTATTGCCGACGTTTTCGCCAGAATTATCGCCAGAATTTTCAATATCGTTTTCGACAATATTTTCTGCATTATTCTTATCTTTTTGGTTCTCACTTAAATCCAAAGAATCGCCGGAATCCAAAGAATCGTCAGAATCTGCAAAATCTGAATTCTTCATATCTTCAGCATCATTCGACTTTTGTACAGGAGGAGCTGGTGGAATCGAAAGACCACGCCCCCAAGTCATAGTTGTTTCTAAAGGCTGAAAAACTTCACCATATCTACCCGTTCTGCCTGAATGAACAGATTGCGCAAGTCGAGCAATGCCCTCATTATCTTCAGAACCATTTTGCAAAGTTTGCGCAACAGCATCCATAGCCTGCTTTGCTTGAGCTGCACGCTTTGCGCGTTTAGACATGAATCTGTAATTTTTAGGATCTTCAGAAGACGAGTTAAAACTAGTGTGATCAGAGCCAGAATCTGCCACAGTACGAACACCTGAATCGCCTTCAACTGACTGCTGAGCTTTCGACTTTTGCTCAACATCTGCATCTGGGAAGTAAAGCGCAGAATCATAAGAGCCTTCACGCTCGTCTCGCACAATTTTTCCAGCATGAAGCTCCACAACTCGCTTGCGCATTGAGTTAACAATTTCCTCATTATGCGTAGCCATAACAATTGTAGTGCCCGTACGATTAATGGCGTCCAAAACTTCCATAATGCCAAGCGAAGTAGTTGGATCCAAATTACCAGTAGGCTCGTCGGCGAGAAGAATTTGCGGATGATTCACGTACGCGCGCGCAATGGCAACACGCTGAGCTTCACCACCCGAAAGCTCATGAGGATAATTATTTTCTTTACCCGTTAAGCCAACCGTTTCAAGCACACGCGGAACAAGCGACTTAATAGTAGAACGACTCGTACCAATAACTTCTAGTGCAAAAGCCACGTTCTGGTACACGGTTTTATTATTCAACAGTTTATAATCCTGGAAAATAAAGCCGAGAGTACGTCTATACTGCGGAACCTGACGATTCACTAAGCGTCGCAAGTCATTACCAGCAACGTGAATCTCGCCCTTAGTGGCCTCCTCTTCGCGCAGCAGCAAGCTTAGAAGAGTTGTTTTACCAGATCCAGACGCTCCAACAAGAAACACGAAGTCGCCACGATTAACGTCTAAAGAAATATCGTCCAAAGCAGGGCTCGTACCCTTAGGATAGATCTTCGACACATGTTCTAGTGAAATCAGAGACATATTCTGCAGTTTCCTTTACGAACTATTGAACGATATACTTTAATTTTGTTTTTAACTATTTTATATTTTATTTTTGATTTTTATTCTGACTTTTATCTTGAATTTTACCTAGTGCAGACTAAGCTTGCGACTTTTCCTCGGCTTCTTTTTTAGCTGCAACTCTCTGTTCGTGTCTCCAACGAATTCCAGCTTCAATAAAACCGTCAATATCGCCGTCAAAAACAGCCTGAGTTTGCGAAGTTTCGTAGCCAGTGCGCAAATCCTTAACCATCTGGTATGGGTGAAGCACGTATGAGCGCATTTGGTCTCCCCAACTTGCCTTAATATCTCCAGCAAGCTCCTTCTTTTTCGCTGCTTCCTCAGCATGCTTAAGCACAAGTAAACGCGATTGCAAAACCGCCATTGCAGCAGCTCGGTTCTGAATCTGGCTGCGCTCATCTTGCATTGAAACAACCAAACCAGTTGGCAAATGCGTGATGCGCACAGCAGAATACGTAGTGTTTACGCCTTGTCCGCCAGGGCCAGACGCCTGGAAAGTATCCACACGAATGTCAGAATCTGGAATATCAATATGATCCGTAGCTTCAACAAGTGGGATTACTTCTACGGCACTAAAGCCAGTTTGACGCCTGCCTTGATTATCGAACGGCGAAATACGAACCATTCTGTGAGTGCCGCCTTCTACGGAAAGACGACCATACGCATATGGGGCATCAACTTGGAAAGTGGCGGATTTAATACCAGCTTCTTCTGCGTAAGACGTATCCATCATCTTAGTTTTGTAGCCGTTTCGTTCCGCCCAACGCAAATACATTCTAAGAAGCATTTGCGCAAAATCGGCAGCATCCACACCACCCGCACCAGAGCGTATTGTCACCACTGCTGCACGAGCATCGTATTCGCCGTCAAGAAGAGTTTGAACTTCCATATCGTCCAACTCGTGAGCAATAGAGCCAAGCTCCTCTTGAGCCTCGCTCATAGAATCAGCATCCTCTTCTTCCTGACCAAGTTCAATTAAAGTCTTAGTATCTTCAATGCGTTGCTCAACGGCTTGTAAACGCTTTAATTGAGACTGAGCTGCCGAAAGCTTACTCGTAACTTGCTGAGCGTGCTCAGAATCATCCCAAAGTCCAGGCTCCGAAGCCTGCTTTTCTAAATCTGCAATAGCAGTCTTCAACGAATTAACGTCTAAAGCCTTAGAAATCAAAGAATACTTTGCTTCAACATCATTTAACGCTTGGGCAAAATCAAATTCCGCCATTTACTTAAAGTACCTCTTTATATTTTATATTATTCGTTTTACGCACTTACTATTCGAAGTTTAGCGTACGGTCAAAATCTCTGGACCATTCTCAGTAATTGCAATCGTATGCTCAGTGTGTGCACCGCGAGAACCATCAGCAGAACGAAGAGTCCAGCCGTCCTTTGGATCTTGGTAAATTTCGTCAGTAGTCTTTAGGAACCATGGCTCAATTGCAATCACAAGACCTGGGCGAAGCTTGTAGCCGTGGTGAGCAGTGCCATCGTTAGGAACGTGCGGATCGCCATGCATAATATGGCCAACTCCGTGACCACCAAACTCAAGGTTTACGCTGTAACCATACTCGTGAGCAACGCATCCAACAGCTGCAGAAATGTCTCCAAGACGGTTTCCAGGCTGAGCCATGTTAATTCCAGCCTCAAGTGCTTCCTCAGTGCACTTAATTAAGCGCAAATCTTCAGGATCCGCATGCTTTCCAACCACGAAACTAATAGCAGAATCTCCAACCCAGCCATCAACGTTAATTGCCAAATCAAGAGTCAACAAATCGCCGTCTTTAAGGTTGTAATCAAAAGGAACTCCGTGAAGAACAGCATCGTTTACAGAAGTGCAAATGTAGTGTGCAAAAGGACCAGTTCCAAAATCAGGAGCGTAATCAACATAGCAAGAAGACGCATCTTTACGGCTCATAATGCGTTGGCGAACAAAGTCATCGATCTCAAGAAGATTTGTGCCAACTTTTGTCATTGCTTTCAAGTCTTTAAGAATACTACCAACGAAGCGACCTGCAGGCTTCATAGCTTCAATTTCGGATGGAGTTTTAAGTTCAATCATGATTTAAGACTAACTCGCAGGCACGAAAATAGCGCAAAATATGGCGAAAATACTAGCTAATGATGTCGCTTAATACTTGTAATCTAGGCACATGCATAATAACAATGAAAATAATAATAACAATGAGGAATCGCAGAAGGAAATTTCTGCTGTAAATTTTGACCCAGCTTCCTTCTCTTCAGTTACTCGACCACAAGACGATTTGTTCCGCTATGTGAACGGTCCTTGGATTGACACTTACACTCTTCCAGAAGATAAGCCAATGTATGGTGCTTTCTACAAGCTCGCAGAAGATGCAGAGACGCAAATTCGAGATATTTTAGAAAGCGAAGATTGCCCAGCCAAAAAGTCGCGAATCTTATACCGCAATTATTTGGATACTGAAGCTATTGAAAAAGCTGGAATTACGCCAATTAAGGGCGATTTAGACGCTGTTGATGAGGCTGCTAGCAAAGAAGACTTAGTTCGCACTATTGCTTCTCTTACTCCATATGGCGGCCCAAATGCAATGTTTGCTTTTGGCGTTTGCGGAGACCCTAAAGACCCTAAGACGAATATTATGCATATTGAGCAGGCGGGATTGGGCTTGCCAGACGAAGCATACTATCGCGAAGATAATTACGCTCCGATTCGCGCTGAATACGTAAAAATGGTGGCAAAGTTGCTGCGCTTAGCTGGCTACGGTGATGCCACAACTACAAGCGAGCAGTCGGAACGTTTCTTGAAGGTTGAAACACAAATCGCAAGCAACCACTGGGATAACGTAGCAACACGCGATTCTCAAAAAACTTATAATCCTTACAATTATGCGGATTTGGCAAAAACGCTTGAAGCGTTAAATCTTGACGCTTTCTTAGATGCTGCTCAAAAATCATACGACGATTCCGAAGAAGCAAAGAATCAGCCAATAGATTTTCGCAAAGCTTTTAGCAAAGTAGTAGTTCACGAACCAAGCTTTATAGAAGGATTGAATAAGATTTGGCAAGAAGCCGACTTAGAAGATCTAAAGCTTTGGGCACGCGTGCACGTGATTTTGTGCTGGGCAAGCATGTTAAGCGAGGACTTTGCACAAGCACGATTTGACTTCTACGGCAAAGTTCTTTCCGGCGCCACCAAGCCGCGCGATCGCTGGAAGCGCGCAATCGGAGTTGTTGACGATGCTTGCGGCGAGGAAGTCGGTAAAGAATACGTGCGCTTGCACTTCCCTGAGTCTTCTAAAAAGTATATGCAAGGCTTAGTTGACAATCTTATTAACGCTTACCGCGAGTCGATTTCTCACAGCAGCTGGCTTGGAGAGGAAACTAAAGCAAAGGCTTTGGAAAAGCTTAGCAAGTTTGAGCCAAATATTGGTTACACAAATCATTGGATTGACTACTCTGCTCTAAATATTAAGGAAGACGCTGGCTTAATTGAGAATATGCGCGAAGTTTCTCGATTTGTGTTTGGTAGGTATACTGCAAAAGCTGGAGAACCTGTGGATCGCGAAGAATGGCAGATGACTCCGCAAACTGTAAACGCTTACTACGATCCGTTGCTTAACGTAATCGTGTTCCCAGCTGCGATTTTGCAACCGCCATTCTTTAGCCCAAGCGCTCCAGACGCAGCAAACTACGGCGCTATTGGTGCCGTAATCGGTCACGAAATCGGCCACGGTTTTGACGATCAAGGTTGCGAATACGACGGCGACGGCGTGCTTAACAATTGGTGGACAGAAGAAGACAAAACCAACTTCACTGAACGCACTAAAACGCTTATTGAGCAATACAATGCTTTTACGCCAACGCAGCTTATTGTTAAATATTCTCACTTAAAGAGCAAAGAAGAGCGCGATGCAATGCCTCACGTAAATGGCGCTTTAACAATCGGCGAGAATATTGGTGATTTAAGCGGCGTAACTATTGCTCTTAAAGCCTACGCTTTTGCTTTGCAAAAGAGCAAGGGACAAGAAATCGACGGAAGTGACGATGCGATTCGCGAAACTTTGCTGAGCGCTCCTAAGATTGATGGCTTCACTGCTTTGCAACGATTCTTCCTAAGCTACGCGCTTGTATGGCGTTCAAAGTCTCGTAACGAGATTGCGGAGCAATACCTTCAAATCGACCCACACTCCCCTGCAGAGTGCCGAACTAACGGCATTGCGCGCAACGTTGACTTGTTCTACAATGCATTCGACGTTAAAGAAGGCGATGAGATGTGGCTCGACCCTGCTAAGCGCGTACACATTTGGTAAATCGCATATTAAAACAAGTAAAGTAAACAAATAAACAAAAGCCTGCAAGCGTTTAAAACGTTTGCAGGCTTTTTAAATGATACTAATCAGATTTACTAATCAGATTTACTAATCAGACTCACACTCCGAAAGCGTAGGTCTTAACGTCCGACAAATTACCGTTCTCATCGTAAGCTTCGAAATGAGTCCAGTAAACGCCTGGGCGTGGGCTCCACAAAGCCCAAGGACCATCAAATCCTTCAACCCACTGCTTAGCATTGTAATCATAAATCTTAATCTTGGTATAACCATTAGGATTATTAGTAGTTGCACCAAGAAGAACATTATTACCCTGCCATGCAGCATAAGTTCCAGAAACAACAGTCTGACTTGGAACAGCATAATGGAAAGCAATGGTCTTTTCTAGAACAACTTCCTTGGTAGAAGGATCACGAGCTTCGCAATGCAGCCAATAGTCACCTGGCTTTGTAACCCAAGAAGCCCAGTTTCCAGTACCCCAATCAGCAATAGTAGCCCACTGCTGAGTATTCAAATTGTAGGAAAGCCAACGATACTCAAGCTGCTTGTCGGTGTAAGCATTTGCACCAACAGCAATATCGTTATTACGGATAATCCAAGCAAAATCAAGGTGAGGAGCCACGCCTAATTTGCCTTGTGGGTAGTCAGTGTCTCCAACCTGAGTTGAAAGAGTTAAAACAGATACTCTTCCGTATGATGTACCTGCTATTTCGCCATATCCGAAGGAAATGTTTTCTGGATTCAAAATCTGGTAAAGATGAGCATTGTCAGTAGTTGCAGCACCATTAGACTGGTGTAATGCAGATTCCTCTCCAGCAGTCCAATCCGACATAGCTTCTTCTGGGCTTTCACCCCAAGCAATGTTTTCGCCCCAAGCCTTACGACCATCGTAGTTTGGAAGGCTCACACCATCCGCAGCAAAATGACCAAGTTTTCCATGCTGAACAGTCTCATTTGCACGACGATAAGCATCCTCTTCATTAGCACGATCGTAGCGAATATCGTTAATATACTGCTCTTTTGTAAGACCTTTAGAAGCAACATAATCCGCAAGAGGCATACCGTTCATAAGGGTAACGCCATCGTCATAATACTTTGAACGCACATCACGAATTGCACCTAAAATGTAGCTTGCAACTGACTGATTCTGAACTTGCCAATTAGTATTAACATTAGCAACACTGTGATTCTGCACTATAACCAAAGCACTAGCAGATACTGCAGTAGATCCAATCATTGCTACGCAAGCAACGGCTGATGCTGCAACAGCTAAACATTTCTTTGCAGAAAATACGTGCGACTTATGCCACATAAATGTAGTCCTCTCTCCACGTGATTAATAACTACTTTTTCAGTAATCCCTGATTCAAATAACACAAACATGTAGGCAAAAAATTCAAGTTTCACCTTCCAATGCTAATGAAAAACAAAAACTACTTCCGCTAAGTATATCAATCTACATATATTTTTCGCATTTTAGACTCGCCTACTCAGTTTTATATATTTTGTCAAGAGTTTTTAAACGATGTGCATAAAGCATAGGCTTTAACCACATTGATAAAAATATCTTGCAAAACTATTTTTGATACTTCATAGTTGATTCTACTGCGGCGAATTTATTGAAAATCACAATAATCAACACGTGTTGCGCGATGAATTTTGAGATTTAAATTAGTCGCAGTCCAAACTTTTGAAAGGTTAAGAATATGGCACAACAACAAGCAACACTAACAATCAGCGGCTATGTAGGGAGTGACCCTGTGAACTTTAGTCGCAACGAAAACTCACCCGCATGCTCACTTAGAATAGGAAGCACAACGTCTTACTATCATAGCGAGGAAAGACAGTGGAAAGATAGACCGACAACTTGGATGACAGTAAAAGCATACAAGTCTTTAGCTGCAAATGTGCTAAAAAGCGTGCATAAGGGAGACGCGATAGTCGTGTGTGGAAATTTAAACACGGAATCCTGGCACAAAGATGGAGAAGACCGATCTCGAGTTGTACTAGAAGCAACCGCAATTGGACACGACCTAAATCGAGGAATCAGTGCTTTTACTAAATACTCTTATAATCGTGGAAGAACCGATCAGAGTAACAATAGTAAATATCACACTAATCAAATAAACCAAGAAAATCGGGCAAATCAAGATACTTATTCCAATCAAGATTTGAGCTTGGCGATGAAAAACCCTATGGCTAATACTTATTCTATGGATTCTTCACAAGAAAACGACAGTCAAGAATACCATCATGATGCTGAATCTTCAGCAAAAGAAACAATAGATTTCGGCTCACAAGTCGAAGAAAACCAATATGACGATATTGAAGGAGGCGCGAATGATTTTTAGAAAGTTTTAATAGAATTAAATATTAAAACTTATGAACATTTTATTTTAACAATTCAGATAATTTTTTACTATTCATAGCAATATTGCCGCTGAAAATAATGCGCATAATATGCAAAGCATTACACCAACGGCAATATTGCTTAGTCGTTTAATTGTTTAATAGTTTAATTGCTTAATCGCTGATTAGTTGTTAACAGCTATTGCGATTACAACTGTTCGCGAACGCGCTCTACAATGCGGCTAGCAGCCTCATCCACTGGAACCGCCTCAACGTTTGAACCGTTACGATCGCGGATTTCAATCGTTCCATTGTTCACAGTATCGCGGCCGGCTACAGCAATCAGCGGAACGCCAACAAGCTCAGCATCCTTAAACTTCACACCTGGAGAAACCTTTGGACGGTCGTCGAAGATTACTTCAATTCCCTGCTTACTAAGCTCTTCAACAACTTTTTCAGCAGCATCGAAAGCAACTTGATCTTTGCCTGTAGCAACGACGTGAACTTGAGCTGGAGCAATCGCCATAGGCCACGCAAGACCAGAATCATCGTGATGCGTTTCTGCCAAGCATGCAATCACGCGGCTAACGCCGATACCGTAGCAACCCATCCAAACTGGTACAGCTTTACCGTTTTCGTTAAGAACGCTTAAGCCCAAAGCCTTAGAATACTTTAAGCCGAGCTGGAACACCTGACCGATTTCCACGCCGCGTTCGAAGCTCAATGGTCCGGAACCATCTGGGCTCATATCGCCATCGCGAACCTGAGCTGCTTCAACAACACCATCAGCCTCAAAATCGCGGCCGTAAACAGCGTTATAAACATGCTTTCCGTCTTCGTCAGCTCCTGTAATCCAGGCGCTTCCCTTTGCAACATGAGCATCCATCAAGTAGCGGACAGGATTTTCAATTCCACTACCCTCTTTGCGAGCTTGAGGACCTAATACACTAAAGCCAATGTAGCCCTTAACAAACTCAGGATGAGCCTTCAAATCATCCTCAGTTGCTTCTTCAATTTCTGCAGGAGCAAACTGAGCTTCAAGACGCTTCATATCTACCTGGCGATCACCTGGAATACCAATAGCAACGATTTCGCGCCATGGCTCTTCATGCTCGCCGCCCTCAGCATCAGCCGGGTGCTTAACAGCAATAATAAGGTTCTTCAAAGTATCGGACGCTTGCCATTCGCGACCATCTTTACGCGGATGCAAATCGTTGGAAACCTTAACCAAAGCCTCAATTGTCTTAGCGTCTGGAGTTTCAAGAGCTTCTGCTGCAGGAGTTGCCGAATAATCAACCTCTTGCATTTCTGGAGTGGTAAGAGCTTCAACATTCCAAGCTTTTCCAGAAGGAGCGAGAGCAAAAGTATCTTCGCCAATTGGCATTGGAGCCAAGAATTCCTCGGAATCAGAGCCACCCATAGGGCCAGAAACAGCGTGAACAATCACGTATTTAATGCCCAAACGGTCGAAAATTCGAGAGTAAGCAGCACGCTCTTCAACATAAGCAGACTTTAAACCATCTTCGTCAATCGAGAACGAGTAAGCGTCTTGCATAATAAACTCGCGGCCGCGAATAAGACCTGCGCGAGGACGGAATTCGTCGCGATACTTCGTTTGAATCTGATACAAAGTAACTGGCAAATCCTTGTAAGAAGAATACATATCCTTAACAAGGAGCGTGAAAACTTCTTCGTGAGTTGGAGCAAGAAGATAGTCAGCCTCATGACGATCTTTAAGACGGAAAATGTTATCGCCATATTCTTCCCAACGGTTTGTAGCCTCATAAGGCTCACGTGGAAGAAGCGCTGGGAAGTGGACCTCCTGCGCACCGATACCGTTGATTTCTTCGCGAATAATCGCCTGAACCTTGTTTAAAACCTTGAGGCCAAGCGGCAACCAAGTCCACACACCTGGGGCAGATTTACGAATATAGCCTGCGCGCTGCATAAGTTTTGCGGAAGTCACGTCCGCGTCTGCTGGATCCTCGCGCAGCGTACGAAGGAACAGCTGAGACATACGAAGTACATTGGAATTCATGCGTTCCAATCTATTTGCGCATGAGGACATAAACACTTGTTTACACTATTAAACAATAGCAATAACACTTTCCCGCATTTGTTTCCATATCAGCCCATTTGGTAAACAAAAGCAAGAACACTTCCCCGCATTTGTTTACCGTTTTGCAAAATAACAACACCGTTTCAACAGCAACAAATAAAAACTAAAACTCGTTATCGAAGGAAAATTCGTCATTATACGCGTAATCGCCAGAGCCAAAAATATCAAACTCTTGCTGATCGGCAGAATCGCCATTTGCGCTATTCGCATTATTTGTAAAAGCGCAAGCGCCATCGTTTGCAAGAATCTCACTAGCTCGTTTAGAAGCCTCACGCAAAGATCCATCTAGCAGTACAGCATCCGCCGAAACACTAAACGCGCGATCGTTAATACCTTCCAGATAAAGCCCGCCCAGATTTTCCACGCGAGAAAGCGCCACGTATCCCATTCCAGGAGCAAAAGTTCTACGCAAATCCATTACAGCACTGTCAAGCGTCATACCTTGCGACTTATGAATCGTAATTCCCCACGCACAACGAAGAGGCACTTGATTTACGCTAGCAAGCACGGTCTCGCCATCCGTCATTTCCCATGCAGCTGGCTTAAGAGTGACAATATTGCCGTTTTCAAACTCAACAATCGGCCAGCCACCTTTGGATTCAGGTGCGAATCTCAAAACTCGCCCAACAGAGCCATTTACATACTGCTTTTCCTGATCGTTTCTTAAAGCCATTACTGCAGCTCCGGCCTTTAAAACTAAATGCTCCGGAGCAAGCATATTCTTTTTTAAACGCTCGACGAGATTTTTAGGCCCTGCTTCCGTTGCCACGAATTCGTGAGGCTCAGCATCAATCGCCGCAAGTTGCACATTATTTAAGCCATCTGCCTGTGAGTTCGTAGGGAAAAGATGAACCGAAACTGCGCTATTTTGAGGATATTCTCCAAGCCGACTGGCAAGAACTTGTTTATCTTCATCACTCACAATACCGCTTCGAATATCCGTCAAAACTTCAAGCAATTTGCCGTCATCTTGACGATGTTGCTCAGTTAAGTAGCACACAACAGGCTTTAAAGAATCCCAGGCGAAAGATTCCGTAATATAACCTTCTGGATTTTTGCCAGCGGCAGCATACTTTTCGCGCGACTCAATAAATGCCTGACTTGTCTCGAACACATCGCGATTTCGCATAGAAGTGCTAACCGGCGGCAACTGGAAGAAATCTCCCGAAATAACTACTTGAAGCCCTCCAAAAGGAGCAGGATTTTTGCGCACTTTACGGCATACTTCGTCAACCATGTCAAAAAGCCACGCGTGAATCATTGAAACTTCGTCCAACACAAGCACGTCCGTGGCTTTTATGCGTTTCCCCCGCCGAGATCGAATAGTTTTAAGAAGCGTATCACTAAGCGCATTTGAAACTCCAACTCCACTCCACGAGTGAATGGTTTGACCGTTTAAATGAGTTGCCGCAATGCCGGTAGAAGCAGTTACGGCAACACTTAAACCGTTTTTTCGCATTTCGCGAATAGCTTCGTTTAATACGTAGGTTTTACCTGCACCCGGAGCGCCGGTAATGAACGCGCTTGCACCAGCGTTGATTATGGTTAGAGCTTCGGATTGCTTCATTGGCAGTACCTTTTATTGCGTTTAGTAGTCGCGCTTTGTTTAGTAGTCGCGCTTTTCTGCGGAATTTACATCTTCTAGCGCTTCACCACGACGTTCGTAGTCACGAAGCAAGCTCGTGCTCTCAATGTGTTGCGCACCGGCTTTTGCCTGAGACTCGCTTGGGCCTGGCGCTGGAACGAACATCATATCGCGGTAGTAACGAAGCTCATCAATCGACTCAATAATATCCGCGAGCGCACGGTGGCCGCCATGTTTTGCTGGCTTATTGCGGTATACGTCTGGGTAAAGTCTGCGCGAAATCTCCTTCAACGTGCTTACGTCGATTACACGATAGTGCAGATTTGCCATTAAATCTGGCATATAACGGTCGAGGAACTTTTTGTCGGAACCAACCGAGTTTCCAGCAAGATGAGCTTTTCCGCGCTCTGGCAGGAAACGCTTTACATACTCAACAACCTGCTTTTGCGCTTCTTCCAAAGGCAAACCGTTCTTATTCCACTCGTCAACAAGTCCAGAAGAAGTGTGCATATTGCGCACAAAATCGTTCATATGAGCCACAGCAGCATCGCTCGGCTTAATCACTAAATCAATACCGTCGTCTAGAACTTTCAAATTAAAATCGGTTGGAACTACAGACACTTCGCATAATTCGTCGTGGAAAATATCGAGTCCCGTCATCTCACAATCGATCCAAATTAAGCGCGATTCTTCCGGCGTAAACGTAAGATCTTCCTTAGCTTCTGCCATTTTCGTTCCTTTCCTAATATTTTTTCGAACCCATCAGCCTACATCTTCGTACAGACGACTATGAGCTGAGTTGTACGAAATATTGATTTAATCATCTAATAAATCCTGCATAAGTTCATCTGTGTTATTAAATGATTTTCCCTCATGAGCTTCAGATTGACGACGAGCTTCAACACTTTCACGGCTTTCACGAGTAATCAAAAAAGGCATAGCTTGATCAACAATTGACTGTCTTAAAAAGACATTAATCGCAGTCGACAAATCCATTCCCATTGAGGAAAATAATTTTTTTGCTTCCTCTTTAACTCTAGAATCTGTGCGAAAACTCACAGTTGCTTGAGACGTGTTTTCAGTATATTTACTTTTGACGCTATCGCTAACCAATATTGCAGACAATTTTATACACACTTTCTAATGATTTTTATTTTTATTAAATTGCTATTGTAATACAATATACATACAACAGCAATCATAATGTTTAAACAAACAAAAACGACGAAAAGCATGCAAGTTGGGGAAACTTGATTAACTTTTCGCCGTTTAAAATAGTTGCGCTTTATACGCGACTTATACGCGATTTAATTGCATAATACTCGCGATTTAGTTGTGGAAACCGCTGTAGTTTGGCGCTTCTGCAGTCATCACGATATCGTGAGGATGCGATTCACGAAGACCTGCATCCGTAATGCGAATAAAGCGTCCGCGCTCTTGCATTTCCTTAATATTGTGAGCACCAACGTAGAACATAGACTGATGCAAGCCGCCAAGCAACTGGTAAAGCACAGCGTTAAGCGGACCGCGATATGGAACTTCGCCTTCCACGCCTTCTGGAACCACCTTGTCAGAGCTGGTAACGTCTGCCTGGAAGTAACGATCCTTAGAATAAGACTTTTTACCGCGAGGAGCCATTGCGCCAAGCGAGCCCATGCCACGATAAAGCTTATACTGCTTGCCGTGAAGCAAAACCTTTTCACCTGGAGCTTCCTCACAACCAGCCAAAGTGCCGCCGAGCATAACGGTGTCAGCGCCAGCAACCAAAGCCTTAGCAATATCGCCAGAATAGTGAATACCACCATCAGCAATGCATGGAATGCCAGCAGCCTTGCAAGCCTGAGCAGCGTCGTAAACTGCAGTAAGCTGAGGCACACCAACGCCTGCAACAACGCGCGTAGTGCAAATAGAGCCTGGTCCAACGCCAACCTTTACAGCGTCAACACCAGCATCAATCATAGCTTGCGCGCCTTGGCGAGTAGCAATATTTCCGCCAATAATTTGTACGCCGTCGAAAGCCCTATCTGCCTTAATTCTGCGAATCATATCTAGAGCCAAGCGAGCCTCTCCGTTTGCGGTATCAACCACAAGCACGTCAACTCCAGCCTCCATAAGAGCGCATGCACGCTGCCAAGCATCCCCAAGGAAGCCAATTCCAGCAGCCACGCGCAAGCGACCCTGATCATCCTTAGTAGCATCTGGATACTGCTCAGTCTTCACAAAATCCTTAACAGTAATCAAACCAGTAAGCTTGCCTTCTGCATCAACCAAAGGCAATTTTTCAACTTTGTTGTCTGCAAGCAAACGATGCGCGTCTTCTTTAGAAATATTAGAAGGACCAGTGACGAGATTTTCGCGAGTCATCACGTCTTTGACTTTCAAACGATCATAGTCTTCGGAAGCAATGAAACGCATATCGCGATTGGTAATAATACCAACTAGACGATTTTCGCTATCTACTACTGGCAAACCCGAAATATGAAAACGCCCGCACAATTTATCTAAATCTGCGAGCGTTGCATCTGGGTGAACAGTGAGTGGGTCGGTAATCATACCAGACTCGCTGCGCTTAACAATATCAACCTGCGCAGCCTGATCATCTATAGAAAGATTGCGATGAAGAACACCAATTCCGCCATTTCGAGCCATTGCAATAGCCATATCGGACTCAGTTACTGTGTCCATTGCTGCAGAAATTGCAGGAACTTTCATAGTGATTTCGCGAGTCAGATGAGTGGTTGTATCCACTTCGGATGGGATTACATCGGTTTCGTTTGGAAGCAACAGCACATCATCATAAGCAAGACCGAGCTTCTCGAAAATTGGTGGAACAGGAGCATACACGGATTCCGTGTTCATATCAGTTGTAGCCATAGGGTTACTATACGTTTTTGCTATGACGTTTGTAAAAATCGCGTTTCATAAACTATGATTCGCGAGTATTCGAGTATTA
This sequence comes from Gardnerella vaginalis, assembly GCF_040427915.1. Lineage (NCBI taxonomy): Bacteria > Bacillati > Actinomycetota > Actinomycetes > Bifidobacteriales > Bifidobacteriaceae > Gardnerella > Gardnerella vaginalis. Next base: position 1,487,921 of record NZ_JBETXJ010000002.1, read on the forward strand.
TTTCACGAATTTCGTAGCTCTGGCAGCCGCCTGCGCAAATATGGCATCATTGTGAGCACTGTAAGCAGCACAGCCGCAATAATCATGCCAATCATCACGTAAACTGCTTTAAAGAACAGTATCATTATCGAACCGAAAGATATAAGCGCCGCCCATCCCCAGAGAATAAGCACCGCTCCTTGCACAGAATGCCCAATGCGCAACATGCGATGATGCAAATGCATGCGGTCTGGATGCATTGGCGACTGCCCTTTTGCAAGCCTCCTGCATATTGCTAAGCACATGTCTAATACTGGCAAAAACAGTACTAAAATTGGTAGCAAAATCGGCATAAATACTGGCAAATAGATACTTGTGTGCACTGCAGATGGATCTAAGTGACCTGTCATTATAATAGACGCGCAAGTTATTAGATATCCGATTAGCATGGATCCAGAATCGCCCATAAAAAGCTTTGCTGGATGCCAATTGTGCAAAATAAACCCTAAGCACATTCCCACCATTGCAACGTCTATAAGAGTTGCCATTGACGCATAGCTTGGAGATGTGCGCGCAAGAATATAAGAGTATGTTGCGAATGCGATTCCGCCTATTGCTACAATTCCAGAAGCCAGCCCATCTAGTCCGTCTACAAAGTTGACTGCATTAATTGAAGCCACGATTAGTATTGCGGTTATTGCGATTGAAAGACTTGGAGACGCTGTAACTAGCGATCCTAGCGGCAATGTAACAATTTGTAATCCGCCCCACGCTACAAAAACAGCTATTAGCAATTGACCTGCAAGTTTTAGCATCCAATCTAAGTCCCAAATGTCGTCGCAAACGCCCAAAAGGCATATGAGTACAGCTCCAGCTAAAACTACCCACGGCTGGTGTGTTCCTGTAAAAAGCCCTGAAATAAAAGGCATGGAGCTTGCAAACGCCATTGATACAGCAAAGCCGAATAGCATTCCCACTCCACCCATACGTGGCGTAGGTATTGTGTGTACGTCGCGAGCGCGCACTTTTCCAACGGCTCCTATGCGAATCGCAAGATGACGTACAAGCGGCATTATTAGCCAAGTTGCGCCTCCTGCGACTGCTGCTATAAACAGGTATACCCTCATTTCTTGCGACTTTCTGCTCTTATCTGTTCTTCGCTTATCACGCCTTCGCGCAAAATTACAATCCCGTCTTTGTCGCTTGCATCCGCACCAACCACTGTGCTTGCCACATGCGAGCGCGTTGGGCCAGCGTTTAAGTACAACGGAATTTCGTCTCCAAAAGCCGCTACAGCTTCTTCTACGCTGTCTGCGCTCTCGTTTCCGCTGCGATTTGCGCTAGATGCAGCAAGCGGCCCCGTAACGCGCAAGATTTTCATTAATTCTGGGCAATCTGGCACGCGCACTCCTTGCGTTGCTTCAGCTTGCGTTGCTTGACTTTGCTCACTGCTCTCATCTGCTTTACAAAGCGTAGCAAGCCTTGTAGCTACCGAATCTTTTTTTGCACACGCGATTGGCGAGTATCCGCCTGGCAGGAATTTTTCCGCCAGCACGTCTAATGGGCTTGGCAAGTAAAGACCGAGTTTTTCTAAATCACTTACGCTGCTCATAAGTATTTGCAAGGCTTTTGTGCGTGGCCTGCGTTTTAGTTGGTAGATTTTCGCTACTGCCGCCTCGTTAAATGGGTCGCATGCTACTCCGTAAACTGTGTCTGTTGGCACTACGATTACGCCGCCTGCGTTGATTATTTGCGCTGCGAGTTGCAATGATTCTTCGTTAATCGTGCAAATTTTACTCATTTTTAGCCTCTTTTTTGCATACTACAAATCTTGCTCTGTTTGTTAAGTCGTTTTTGACTTTTGCGCTGCTAAATCCTATGTTTTTTGCATAATCTGTAAGCGCTTTTCCTTGCGTAATGTCGTGTTCCATAATCATTATTCCACCGTTGCGCAAATACGCAAAACTTGTTTTCATAATTTTTTGCGGTATTAGTAGTCCGTCTTGAGATCCCCCGTATAGCGCCATTTTTGGGTCGTAGTCTCGTGCTTCAATCTGCTCTACTGGTTTATTTTCCGGCACGTATGGAGGATTCGTAATTACTACGTCTACTTTCTCTTTAATAGCATCTATTTCTGGAAGATTAGCATTTGTGGCATCACCTAATATTGCGTGATATCTGTTTGAAATATCATATTTTTCCGCGATTTTGCGATAGTTTTTTTGCAAATATTCAAAAGCTTTAGGCGACTTTTCTACAGCCCACACTTGCGCGTCTACGACTTCCGTCACAACCGACAATCCAATTGCTCCCGATCCTGCGCATAAGTCTAAAACAATAGGATTTTTTAGATTATTTGCGCGAATCCAATCTATTCCCTCTTGAACTACGACTTCTGTTTCGGGCCTCGGCACAAAAACGCCTTTGCCAACGCTCAAATCTAAGTATCGAAAAATTGCGCATCCAATAATGTGCTGCAATGGCTCGCGCGAAGCACGCCTAGATATAAAATCGCTATATTTGCTGGCGTAATCGGGCAAAAAATCTTTAAAATCGCCAAGTATTAGCGCTTTGTTTAAGTCTGCTAAACTTACGCCACAAGCGTGAGCCAGTAGTAAACGCGCGTCGTATTCCGCCGACTCTACACCTGCATCTTCAAGTTTTTCGGCAGATGCGCGCAAAATGTGTAAAATTTCTTGCATTTTACAAGCCACGTGGTGATTTTATTTAGATTACTTAACTTACTTGACTAACTTAACTTACTTGGCTTTAGCTAAGCGATCGGCTTCATCCGCCTGAATATCACTGTCGATAACAGGCTGCAAGTCGCCGTTAAGCACCTGGTCAAGATTGTAAGCCTTGTAATTCGTGCGATGATCCACGATACGATTTTCTGGGAAGTTGTATGTACGGATTCGCTCGGAGCGATCCAACGAGCGCACCTGCGAGTGGCGCATATCCGCCGCCTCCGCCGCCTCCTGCTCGTGCTTCATGGCAAGCAAACGCGACTTTAGCACGCGCAAGGCTGCAGCGCGGTTTTGAATCTGCGACTTTTCATCTTGCATGCTAACCACAATTCCAGTTGGAATATGCGTCATGCGAACAGCGGAATAAGTAGTGTTCACGGACTGTCCGCCAGGACCGGAGCTCATGAAAATATCGATTTTCAGGTCTTTTGGATCGATTTCGATTTCGTCATCGTCTTCGTCTGCTTCTGGGAACACGATTACGCCAGCCGCGGAAGTTTGAATACGCCCTTGCGATTCAGTTACTGGGATTCGCTGCACGCGATGCACGCCGCCCTCGTACTTCATGCTTGCCCACACGCCGTCTTCTGGAGCAGGCGTGCCTTTTGCGCGAATCGCAAGCTGCACGTCTTTTACACCACCAAGTTCCGTCGAATTTTCGCTTTGGATTACTGTAGTCCAGCCGCGCTTTTCCGCGTAACGCATGTACATGCGCAATAAATCGCCAGCAAACAGAGCCGCTTCTTCGCCACCCGTACCAGCTTTGATTTCCATAATCATGTCTCGCGCATCGTCTGGGTCTCTAGGAATCAGCGCTGTGCGCAACTTTTCTTTTGCTGCTGGAATTTGTTCTTCTAATTGTTTTGCTTCTTTTGCTAAGTCTTCGTCTTCGCTTGACATTTCGCTAGCTACTTCGTAGTCTTCGCAAAGCTGCTTGTAATTTAGGTACGCGCTTACAATTGACCCGAGTTCTGCGTGCCTACGACCGAGCTTGCGAATTGCGTCTGGATTAGACGCTACTTCTGGCTCTCCCATGCGATTTTCAATATCGCGGTATTCGTTTAGAGCTGTAACCGCTGCTGGGAACTGTTCTTCTACTGACTCAGCCATTTTGTTCCTTTGTAGTCGCGCATAACGCGGATTTTGAATCGAAAATATTAAATATTAAGTTAAGTATTAAATATTAAATAAGACACACGAGCACATGTATGTTTAGCACATAAAACGCCAGCCCCGATTCCGCGAGTTACACGAAAGCAGGGCTGGCGTTTAAAAAGCTACTTAGTCTTCTTACCGTAGCGCTTCTCGAAGCGAGCCACGCGGCCGCCGGTGTCGAGAATCTTCTGCTTGCCGGTATAGAATGGGTGGCACTTTGAGCACACGTCAACCGTCATATGATCGCCATTTGCGGTGGAACGAGTTACGAAAGTGTCTCCGCAGGAGCAGGTAACCTGCACTGCGTGATAGTCGGGATGAATACCCTGCTTCATAATGTCTCCTATGGAATTCGGGCGACCCGGGTCGCAAAGCCCCAATAGCTAAGCGTGAACCGGAACCTTCGTTATTTTAGTCACCACCCTCGACTCAACAAATCAACTTTCGTTATCTTCGTTCTTACGTCTGCGATGCTTAGCAGCAAATCCAGCTAAACCAACAGACGCTAACAAGCTGGCAATTAACGCGGACTGTGTAACGTCACTACCAGTTTGAGGCAGAGCTTCTGACGGCTGCTTTGCAGAATCCTTCACGGCTTCTGGCTCTGTTTTTTGCTTCGCTTCCGCAGTCTGTTCAGGTACGACTTCAGACGAAGGAGCTTCAGGCATTGGAATATACGGATATGATTCTGGAATCGGATATTCTTCTTGTCTTTGTTCTTCTTCTGGCTTTGACGGAGCTGGTGCAGGAGCTGGCGGCACAGGCGTTGGAACAGGTGCTGGAGTTGGCACGAGCATTGGAGCAGGTTTGCTCTCAGAAATCACATCAATTTCAACAGTAATTTCCGCTTGGCGACCGTACTTGTCGGTAGTGGTAAACGTTAGCTCAACTTTCGGCTTACTGTCCACAATCTTCGGAGTTCCGGAAATCGTGCAAGCAGTACCAGCGCATTTTGCGCTAATGCCGTTTACAGAATTCTTAACCTGGGAAACTAACTCGTTAATAGTTACTTCCTTGCCGTCTACCGTAATCTTGTTATTCGCATCGCCCGAACCTTCAGTCATGTTTTGCAATCTGAAGTTCGTCAAAATACCCTCGCGAGCAGAACCGCTAAACGTAAACTTCATAGGAGCCATCTTCTCGAAGTTGGCAGTAATAGTGGTTTCACGTATTGGCTTAGGCTCTGGCAGAGAAGTCTCAGGATTTACACCTACATTGCGCAAAAGCTGCTTCAAGGCTTCCAAACTAGACTTCTTAGAGTTGCGAATTATCTTTGCAACAAATGATTTACCTGCAGCATCAGCAAGCTCAGCCAGCTTATCGCGTTCAATAGTATTATTAATCTCCAACGGATTAGTAATATTTTGCGCTAGTAAGTTACTCAATGCAGCTAAAGTACTGTTATTAGATTTGCGAATCAACTCAGCTAAGTAATGCTTACCATTACTTTCCGCAATTTTAGCTAATTGCTCTTTCTTCGCTTCATAAATTCCCTTTGCATTTTCCTTTTGAGCTTCACTAAGCAGATTCTGCAATGCAGCCAAAGTAGAATTATGCGAATTACGAATAATCTTTGCCACAAACTGCATACCATCAACAATAGCTATATTAGCCAATACTTCACGCTCTTCATTGGTAGCTTTACGTTGATCTGCCGGAGACGCTGGCTTTTCAATCGTCTTAGACGACCAATCCTTAAACACGTATCCCTTATCAGCAAGAACGTCTGGAATATAATCTTTTATTGCAGACTCTTTGCCATTACGCACCCAGTAAGTGTGCATTGGCGACTGCATGGTTCCACCCTCGCCAGCTGCATACATTACCTTCGTGTAGTTCTGCGCAATAAATTCATATTCCTTCGTACCTTTTTCTGGCAAATCTTTATCCGCAATAACTTTCGGAAGCACACGAATATGTACCTTAACAGGAACTATTACCTGTTCCTTCTTATCATTCGTGCGAGTAACGTTTACTACGACAGTGGTAATACCCGGCTTAGTAATTGCCTTGTTAATATCGTATACGCCAGCACCTTGCACGCCAACAATATTAGGATTCGACTTAGCATCATTCCCGTGCACAAGCTCATCAGGACCAGGTATGCCGTCGCCAACGCTTAGAACAATATCCGACGCGTTCACGTCGTCAACACGCGCCTGTTTTGCAACATATACGCGAGTTTCTTTTTTATTATAATCAGGTGAAGCGGACGTGAGTTCGTTGCCAGCAGCACCATAAATAGACCAGCCACCAAAACCTTTAAGCTGACTACCTAAATCATCAACTTTATTATTAATATCGTTATAATAGTTACTACTTTCTGGATCAAAGTAGTACACCTTCGGATTGGAAGTGCCATCGGTCCACCTTCTACCAAAACCTGGTAAGAACAAATGTGGCACGTAATTATCCGGAATCTTCTCATTGGTGCCAGGCTTCAACACGTTATCCACTCTTCTAAGGACAGCTCTAAACTTGGTGTTTTGAGTAAACGCCATCTTAGCAATTTGTTCTTTAGTGTAAAGATTTGTCGTTGACGAGCCACCCGTATTAGCAGAACGTGTTTCAGCAGGAGATGTTGCGTTAGATATAGTTGCAAACAGAGCTAACGTTGGCAGAGGAGCTGCAGCAGGTAAGCTAGCACGTGTGGCAGGCACAGTACTGCCCTCAACCATCTCCCAACCAAGAAACTCGTAGTGGAAGCTACGATCATCGTGCTTTGCGCCAGTAACTTGAGGAGCCTTTATGCCCTTAGTATAGTCTCCACTTGTAATTTCGTCGCTGCTAGCCTTCAAGATGTAATATTCTTTACGGCCCGAAGCAGCACCTTCATAAGCAGTTGGATCCTCAAACTCTACCTTAACGTAGTTTTTGTTATTCTTTGTAACAAAATCAATCTCGCCAGATTCGCCAATAACTGGTTGTTTATCAGTCTGAGTACCAGAACCAGGCTGTTGAGTACCAGAATGAGTATTATCAACCTTCGGCAAGCTTTCTGGATACATCAGCTGGTAAATCACCTTAAGGCGGGCAACGCGCTTATACTTTTTAGGTTCCACTCCGTCCTTGTAATTGACTGTAATCCTTAGCGGCACAGTGTACAAAGAAGGCTTCTTAAGCATTTTATCTTCAAAGTCTTTTGGATCCTTACCTTTCGGCAAATCGTATTCGATTTTTACATCTTCTATATCGCCCTTAGTTTCTGCCTCTTTCTTCAAATCATCAAGATTTGTCAAGTACTTGTCTAACGCCGGAAGCGTGTCACGCTTATCTTGCACAGCAACCAAGTAATCAGTCTGCACTTCTGGCTCTGTCCAAGGAGTTTGATCTGCCACAAACTCTTGGAATGGTTCATTGACATGCCAGCCGTCTTTCCAATCACCAGTCACGTCAGCAACATCTTTAACTTCAGCAACTTTATTACCGTCATTAAGCATGCTGCTTCGAGACCACTTGCCAGTAGGGTTGGTGAGATTGTTTTGAAGCATCTCAAGAACATTCACTGTCTTCCCATCAACAGTCTTCGTGATTTGGGAAAGATCAGTGCCCTTCTTTACGTAGAACACCTTAGGGCCATTTGTGCCGTCAATCTTCCACTTTCGTCCTGGAGCAGGCTTGAAGATTGCAACTACAGAATCTTCTGGAACTGTTCCGTTGTCGGACGAGCTGGAGAAGTAGTCGATTCGCTTGTAAATAGCGTGGTAAGTTACGCCGTTGTCTAAATTGACCTTCTTGTAGCGGTCGCTTGAATTTATGTCAAACGTCTGCTCTGGCTTCTTCTGCTCTGGCTGTGCTGTACCAGCAGAAGTCGTGCCAGAAGAAGGCGTACTAGTAGTCGGTTCTACAACCTTAGTCGCCCAACCCTTAAACACGTAGTGGTAATGCTGGTCGTTGTAATCTTTACCGAAGGCTTGCGGCACACGGATTCTAACATCCTTACCCTTATAAACGTACGCAGTAAGCGTAGTTTCTCCGCCAGCAGGAGTATTAGCATTACCGCCATCGTGACCAATAATAGTGCCTTCATCGTTCTTGCCAGTAAAGGTAATCGGCACGTAATCGCCAGCATTATTGCTGCCGTAGTCAGTAGCCTTAAACTTATCCCAATCGCTTGCGTACACTAAATCTGGCAGCACGCGGTACAGCACTTCAGCTGCAGCAGTGTTATTGCCAAGCGTCACTTGCACTTTAATCTTGTGCAATCCTGGAGTGTTGTCAAACTTTTCGCCAGGCGCAAAGCTGAACGTAGCATCAGCCGGATAATCATTAGCATTGGTTATAAGCTTCTTAGCATCATCACTACTTCCGGTACTAATATTCTCCTTTGGCGTAAGCACTTGCGGAGCTGCAGCAACAGGTGCCTTCAGCTTGAAGTTAGCAATGTAAATTACTTCAGGGCTGTTCTGCTCTTCGGAGCGAATCGGCAAACGATTTACGCCATCAGAATACTGAAGCTCCGTAGAACCAGCTTCAGACGAACCGATTTTCGAAGTCCAGCCAGCAAACTCATAGCCTTGCTTCGCTTTCACTGTTGGAAGCGGCATCTGGTAAGCCTTCGTGCCCTTAATCGCATCGTACACAAGAGCAGAGCCGTCAGCTACCTTACTTCCTTGCCAGTCAACAACGCTACCCATAGAGCTTTGGTCTTTGGCCACTTTAAACACGTAGCGCGTGTAGTGATCCGGGCGATACTGAGGATGCTTAGGATCCTGATACTCAGTATCCTGAGGATGCTCAGTACCCTGAGGAGGATAACACTTGCGCTTAAGCACGCGAACGTCTTTATACCTGAAGGTGTATGTTTTTTCGCCAATCTGCTTGCCATCTTCGTCAGTAGCGTATTCAATATTCTGCTGCGTAGTTTCCGGCATAAAGCCTTCAATCGGCTTGTAGAACGCTACGTCGTACTTTCGATTTACAGAGCTGACTTCGCTTTCTGGAAGAAGATCCTTTTCATTGCCGTCTTTGTCAGTTGTTACATAGCGAACCTTATACTTGCGCGTATTGTACGTTTGGTAGATAAACTCGCCAGTATTCTGATCCTCGTCCTTCGAGGCTTCAAAGCTCGTGAAATGCTTATCTGGGAAGTGCGTTTCGTCACTGTAGACTGCTTCCGCATTGTAGCGCAAATGCTCACGCAAGCCGGAAACCGTTTGAGTAGAAACGTGATCCACCATCGCGGCTTTTTCTGCGTCTGTAAGACCAGCCTTCTTATAGTCAGTAAACGTGTACCCTGGCTTTAAGAATATGTGCTTAAAAGTGCCGTTGTAGCGAGTATCCTGAACCCACACTGCATCAAGCGTTATATCTTCTACTACTTTGTTGCCGAAAGCGTACGGCAAAGTCGTGCCGTTCTTAGTAATTTCCCAGCCGTAGAAGTCGTAACCTTTGCGCGTTGGAACCTTTATATCTTTATTTTCCTTAATAACATAGTAGTGATCGAACTGCTGTTTCGTAACTACGTTAGAGTCCTTTATTTCTTTGCCGTTTCCGTCAATTTCAGGCATATTGTAGTTAAGCGTTACAGTGTGCTTAATACCTTCTGGCTTACCCCACGCAGCGTAAAGCTTAATGCCGTTGACTGGCACTGTAATATCTTTGTCTTCGCCATTTATAAACCGAGTGCCGGCTTGATCAACAGCCCAGCCCTTAAAAACGTAGTCTTTTGGCAGATTTTTAGGACGCTCGATGGAGTAAGTCTTGCCATTAAGCGTGAAAGTGTACTTGCCGTCGAACTGAGTTGCGGTATCGGTGCCACCGTTTTTAGTTACAGAAGCATCGTAAGACTTAACGTTGCCATTGTCGTAGTACAAGTCTGCGTCTTTGCCCGTCAATTTAGCGTTGCCGCGCTTAGACAAGCTATACTCAAACGGCAGTTCTTCTGTAGCAGCGACACTGCCGTCCTTTATAGCATTGCCGTCCGCATTATAAAACCGCACGAAGTACTTCTGGCGCTTGTACTCGAGAGTTACTATTCCGTTTTCTTCTAATTCATTAGGAACATTGCTGTCACCAAACTTAAGCTTTCCTTCAAATCCAACAAGATAAGAATGCCAACTAATATGATACTTTTTCTTAAACTCATAATATTTCTTATATGCTGGATCAGTTTTAAGTCTTTCAGCAATAGCATCATTTAAATTTTTAAGAGCAAGTCCTCCATCTTCATCTTCTTCGCCAGAAGTATAATTAGGGGTAGGAAAGCTGTTCCTATCTTCTTCTGGAGCATCTTCGTCTGGAGTATCTTCACCTGTTAAATTGTTATAAATATCATGTATTTTGTCATAGAAATCACTGAAATCGTCCCGTTCAGGTTTTACTTTTTCATCTTTTGGTTCAAAACCAGCAATAGACGGCGCAGTATACTTGTACTCGTCGTTATTGGTATCATCCTTAGCATAGGAATCTGTTGAAATCACATAATCATCATCGCTTGGATCATTGCCGCTTTTAGCAGACGCAATACTTTGCTTTTTAATAATAACCGTATATGGAATATCATTATGAGCACCGGTTGTATCAACTGTAAGCAGACGCTGATTATCTTTTAACTCGTGTGTAGTCTGAGGATTATGCTCAGGGTCATCGCTAATTTTAGGCGCTTGTTTCTCACCCACTACACGGAATTTAGGGTCAGCAAATTCTTTTTTAGTAAAACGAAATGGAGGAGTGTCACGATAATCCGCTTTACCTGCAGGTCCAATACGCCACCCAAGAGAAGCCTTTTTTTCTTCTTTATCACTAAGCAGATCATTACTAAGATCTATCTCTTCTGCTCCTGGCCAAATATCAGTAAGCTTTTGACCGTAGCGAACATTTACACGGTAACCTTTGTGGTTAATCTCAGTGCCATGCTCATCTTTGGTTGCGCCATCATACTTCTTTGAGCACTCACCGCCGCCAGCATAGCAGTAAATAGTTGTTTTGCCATGCTCGTCTGTTTTCTTTATAGCAGCATTGTTGGCACCTTCAAAAGATTTAGCAGGCTTAGCAAAAATAAGCTCATAAGTATTGCGGTCGTAAACTAAGTTGAGTGTGTTGTTTAAGTCGTCCGCGCAAAGCATCGACTTAATGCGTTTGCCAAAATCTGGGCGACCCGGCACAAAATCATGTTCCTCACGGTTAAGCTTTTTAGTAAGCTCCTTATTCACGTGGAAGTAGCGCGTGAATAAGTCCTTAGAAGTTCTTATGCCCTTAGCGTCTTTAACATAGTTTCCTTTAGAATCTTTAATGTAATTGTTTTCAAGATTATTAGTATCATACCCGTCTAAGTTTGTTACATGCGTATCGTTCATCCAGTTGAACTTTGCAATTAAGCCGTCTTCGTGGTCATTCGCTTCTGTACCCTGCAGCTCTTTTCTAGTTAAGCCAAGCTCTGGGCTTTCTACATAATCATCTACGCTTTCGCCATTAAGCTTACTAGTATCCTTAGCAACGCCAGCATCATCCATCTTATCAAGCGCAACTTCACTATCAGTTTGCACGTTCTTGCGCTCAACAAGACCAACAAAGTCGTAGTTTGCAAGCGAATTCGGATGCTCTTTATCAACCAAATCCGCCTTTTGCACCCACACATTCACGCGGTAGCTAGTAGTCTTGTTCGCTTCCCAATTAGCGAGGAATTGCACATTGTGATCCGGCATCTGGTAGTCATCAAGAGAAACAATAGTATTATCATCATAAAGTGAATTACTCTTTTTGCTAGGATCTACTAAAGACCATCCTTTAAAAGTGTAGCCGCGCCTAGTTGGTTTCGTAACTTTTGGCACAGGTTGCTGGTAATACACTTTTTGAGCAGTAACATCCGTACCGCCAGCAGAATCGTAAGTAACCTCATACGCTTTACGGTAGTAGCGAAGGTTCAAAACAAGCTTGTCGCTTTCATCTTCAGAATCCGAAAGCGGCGAGCTAATAAGATTGTGCTCAGGTTCATAGCCTGGAATATACGTTGAAACAGCTGTTACATCCGAGCCAACTGTGCCAGTAATCTCCGTAACGTGAATATTCTCAGAAGTGCCATCCTTATGCTTTACAGTAATTACTTTACCTATACCCAAATTTGGAGCATCGTGGAACTCATCCTTATGATCAAGATCCTGCACCAAGTGACGCACATAGTACTTAGCTGTTTTAGGAGCGTAGTTGATGTTCAACTCGCCGTAGTACTGAATGCCGTCTTCTGCTTTTGGCTGCGTA